>JARRRG010000017.1:0-13844 GCA_037380965.1 Deltaproteobacteria bacterium | reverse complement strand
GTTGGACAAGGCTGTGAAGACCACCGCGGCGTGGTACCGGAAACGTGGCTGGTTGTGACGAGAGGTTCCCGGGCACATTACCCGGGACTGGTGAGCAGCGGGTCGCTGTGCCTGCAGGCCGCCACTAGACATCCTCCTGAGAAGCATCAACCGATACCGCTGCCTTGGAAAGTCGGGCGTTCTCCTTGACCGCCAGGCCCTCGGGGCCTACCTGCAACGGCAGGCAGATGCTCTGGTCCAGTCTTTCCACGAAAACGGCCGGGTGAGAGCCACCGGCCGCGAGGAGCCTCTCGTGAGGGACGATCATGATGAGGCCCTTTGCAGGAAGGCTTATGCTCTCGTTGAATCGTACGAGATAGTTCCCGTGCTCGAGTCTCCACCACCCGTACGGTTCTTCGGGCGAGCTCTTTTCCGGCTCCAGATTGACGGCCTCCGCTTCGGTATACTCTCCGCCCCCGAAATCAAGGCTCCCGCCGGTGCTCGCTCTGCTCAAGCTCCGTACCGTGAGATCCACTGAAAAAGACCCCACCTGTTTCTTTTCAGAGATCAAGCCCGCACTCAAGGAGAGGATTTCCGTTCCTTTCATAAATACCATTGGGAACCTCCTGGAGAAGTACCGGGAAGAAAACGACCGGCCGAGTCGGCTCTCTGATTCCGCTTTCCCTGCGTACGGGGGGCGAGAAGGGCTTCCAAAACAAAGAGGCGTTTGCGCGCTCCGGCGCGGATCAGGGAGAGCGGTCAATTGCTCGGTCGCGGATTTCCATGATTTCCTGGGCCGCAGCCACAGGATCTCCCGCTTTGAAAATGGCGGATCCCACGATCGCGGCTGAGGCGGGTCCCACAATCTCCGCCCATTCACTGAACTGCTCTTCGAGGTTTCTGCCGAGCCGGTCCTGGCGGCCGAATCCCGGGCACCAGATCGGCCGTTTAGTGATGGATCGATAGCGTTGCAGATCGGACGGACGGGTCGCGGGGCCGATGTACCCGTTCACGTTCAGTGCCTCGCCGAGATGGAGAATAGCTTCAGTGACGTCCTTACATTGGAGCATATCGGGAAAGTGGAGGCCCAATTCCGCGTCAGTGGTTTGTTCCACGACCCGATGGGGTTCTACAGGCGCGGAAAAGAAAAGGCTCGCGGCCGCGTGGCTCATGAGGGGAAGGAGGAGAACACCGAGTCCCACGTCCCGGGCACTGTTCGCCGCTTCCGCGATAGAGACGGGTCCCGGAAAGCCGTGCACGGTGACATGAGACGCGCCGGAATCCTTCAAGCTGTGGATGATTTTCGCGTTGGTCCCGTCCCAGCCGCGCGGGGAGCGGAAGCCGATATCGGCTATCTTGAGGTCCACCAGGAGAGGTCGTTGTCCTATGATATTCCGGATCTCACAAAGAATCTGCGCGCCTGACTCGAGAACGGTGGCTGCCGCGACTTTCACCCCGTCCACGATTGCGCCGACCTTATCCACCATGGAGAGGACTTCTCTCGAGGAGGGAAGATCTGCGGCAAGGATTACAGAATAGTTGACCATGTTTCACTGTCCTCGGTCATCGAAGGACTGGAGGTGACCGTCGCGCCTCGTTCACCTGGAACTCTCATCGGTGTCCATACCGAGCTTGACGAGTCGATATCGCAGGGAACGCAGGCTGATTCCGAGTAGTCTCGATGCCCTGGAACGATTGCCGCCCGTGAGCGCGAGGGCCCGACTGACGAGTTGTCTTTCCACCTCTTCGGTCACTCGGTTGAGATCGATGCCGTCGGGCGGTATCTCCATTTCGCCCGGAGCACTTGCGGGCGGGGGCTGTTCCACAAGCTTTGGGGGAAGATTCTCCGCAGTGAGCTGATCGGAGCGTTCCAGAGTAACGCAGCGTTCAATGATGTTTTCCAGCTCTCTGACATTTCCCGGGTAGTCGTAGTTGTTGAGCACCCGAGCAGCGAGTGAGGAGACCTTTTCGATCTGCTTGCCTTGCTCCTTGGCGAACTTCGCCAGGAAGTGATCAATGAGGAGCGGAATGTCATCTTCTCGTTCCCGCAGCGGGGGCAGGGGGATTCGTATCACGTTGAGGCGGTAGTAAAGGTCTTCCCGAAAACTGCCCGCTTCCATCTCCTTTTCGAGCTTTTTGTTGGTGGCCGCAATAACCCTGACGTCAACCTTCTTCGACTCATTGCCGCCAACCCGGCGGAATTCGCGCTCTTGAAGGAATCGGAGCAGTTTCGCCTGAATTGAGAGGGGGATTTCTCCCACCTCGTCAAGAAACAATGTTCCGGTATGCGCGGCCTCGACGAGGCCGGGTTTGTTGACCACCGCTCCGGTGAACGAGCCCTTCACGTGCCCGAACATTTCCGATTCGAGCAGGGTCTCGGGTATTGCGGTGCAATTGACGGTAACAAATGGTCTGCGCGCCCGGGGGGATTCAGCGCGGATTGCCTTGGCGACAAGTTCCTTGCCGGTTCCGGACTCACCGATAATCAATACGCTGGCCTTTGACGGTGCGATCCTCGAGATCATGTCAAAGACTTCAACCATTTCAGGTGATTTCCCGATGATTTCGCCAAAACCACGGCTCTCCTCACCGGATTCGAGTAATTCGAGATTTTCCTGTCGGAGCCGTCGGGCTTCAAGCGCGTTGCGGAGGACCGCGCGCAGATCGTCTATTTGGAAAGGCTTGGAAATGTAGTCGTAAGCTCCCTCTCGAAGGGCGCGGATTGCGTCATCAGCGCATGCGTACGCGGTAAGGGCAATGATAAAGGCCGATGGATCAATCGAGCGTATCTCCCGTATCAAATCCAGGCCGCTCATTCCCGGCATCCTCACATCGGTCAGCACCAGATCCTGAGGCTCTTTACGGAAAATCTCGAAGCCTTCCTCTCCCGTAGCGGCAGTCTTCACCGCGTACCCCTCATTGGACAGCATGATCTCGAGAAATTCTCTCATACTCTGTTGATCTTCCACGATCAGAAGGCTGTCAGCCATTCTTGTGCCCTCCCTTCTTCGTGGACGATTCGCCCTGTGACAGCGGCAGGCGCACGGTGACAGCGGCTCCACCTGTGAGCGTATTCTCGACTTCGATGGTGCCGTTATGGGCTTCAATAATACTCAGAACAATGGGCAACCCAAGGCCGGTCCTGCCGTCTTTGCTGGTGCTGAAGGGCTCAAAAATCCTGTGCCTGATCTCGGGCTGAATTCCCGGACCGGAGTCCTCAATCCTCAGGGTTGCCAAATCCGAGGTTGGGTCGGGCTCGAGAGTCACACGGATCGTGCCGTCCTCAGTGATAGCGTCGCACGCATTATCGAGAAGGTGCCACAGGGCCTGCTTGAGTCTCGCCGCATCACCTTCTATTTCCACGCCCCTGGTGATAAGCGTTTCCAGGGAGATCGTGCCAATGACGCGCGGGTCCTTCGAGAATAAGCGGACCGTTTCTTCGACAAGGTCGTCGAGCATCACCCCGACTTTTTGGCGGCTCCGTGCGTCGATCGTCAGGAAAAAATCTCCCAGCAGCTTATTCAACCGGTCCGATTCACGTACCACGATTCCCAGCAGTTTCTTCTCGTCCACCACACCGGAGGAGACTCGAGACAAGAGCTCCGCTGCCCCTCTCAGAGCAGCAAGGGGATTGCGTATCTCATGCGCCATGCCCGCAGCCATCCTCACAAGTGCTGACTGCCGCTCGCTGATCTTTACCCGTTCTTCCATCCTCCTCAAGCGAGTGACGTCCTCGAAGACCACGAGACGACCCCTGGGGGTACCGTTGTAACTCTTGAGATCGGACACGGTCAGTTCCAATTGGAGCTGCTTGCCTTCGATCTCTTTGACGGTCCCGTAGGTCTCGCTCCGGACCCCGCTCTTGGTCAGGCCGTCGTTTATAATCGGAAAGACCTGGCGTATCGGAATGCTCAGGAGAGTCGGTAAAGACCCTCCCAACAACCTCGTGCCGGCCGCGTTCACGAAGGTAATCCTGTCAGACTCGTCCGTGGTGACGATACCGCTGGGAATAGACCGTACAATACTCGAGTGCAGGTCTGACAGCTTATTGAAGTCGGTCTCCTTCAGTTTGAGAACCATCCTGGTCCTCTGAAGTTGTTCCGCTATGGAGCTCGATAAAAGGGCCGCCAGGAAAAAGACCGTAAAATATACCACCATGAGCCACAAGATATAGCCCGGAGCTTCTCTTGCCCACGGCATCAACCACGGCCACGGGCTTTCCGGAATGAGTCGGTAAAACTCCAGGTTGATCAGAAGACCGAAAAGAACCGACGCGGCTGACGCGGTCAAGAGCGCGCCTCGCCGATAGTGCAAAATGCCCGACGCGATTATGGGAAATATGTAGATGAGGGTGAAAGCGCTGGAAGCCCCGCCGGTGAAATAGACCACCACCGTATAGTAGAGCACATCCACCATCACCTGAAAGAAGGAGAATGCCTTCAGATTGGGAATTCTCGGCAGGGAAACCGCATAGAGGAGACTAAGGAGAAACGTGGTCCCGATGAGAACGTAGAGCGGGACCGCGGGATATTGCAGAAAGAAATCCGATTGGCTGAGCTGAAAGAAAATGGTGGCGCCCAACAGGAGGGTGGTGACCACCAGCCTGAGAAGCATAAGCCATTCGACGCGCCTGCGATAATCCGGTCCACCTGGGGATTCTCCAGGCAGTATGAGATCGACTATGCCGGTACCCGACTTCAATCCGCTGCCCTCTTTCGTCGGAATGCTTGCGCCTCACCAAGAACCTTCTTCCATACTGCCACACTCGGGCCGGTTGGTACGATTCGGGTCTACCCGGGCTTCGTGGCATCACGTATGGAAGCACAGCACGGCCGAGCTATCTACAGCATAGTTATCGCGATGTGTCACCAGAAAAATGGGCCGAACCGAAACTAACATTTCGAAGAAGCTAACTCCAACTGACCGGTTTTCCGTGACGGTCTCGCACAATTTCTTTGACCAGCGTGACCTTGCGGGGACATTTGTACCTCGAAAGGAACTCTCTGCAGAACCGGATGATCTCCCGCTCGATCGGTTTTGAGCCTTGCTCCGGGACAATAAGCGCTTCGATCACCTCTCCCCTCATGAGATCGGGCACTCCCACCAGGGAGACGTCGGCAACATCCGGATGGCGAATCAGAATTTCCTCAACCTCCTGGCAATACACGTTGAAGCCTGATGTAATGATCAGATCCTTTTTCAAACCCGTGAGCGTGAGATAACCGTCAGCATCGAGATGGCCCAGATCACCGGTATACAGCCAGCCGTTCCGGATAACTGTCTCGGTTTCGGTCGGTCTTCCATAGTATCCCAACATCACGTTCGGGCCCTGGACCACCACTTCCCCTTCCACTCCCGCGGGCACGGGATTGCCGTCCTTGTCATGGACGTCTACGACTACTTCCGGAATGGGCACGCCCACCGTGGGAGGCTTGTTCGGCACCATGACGTTGTTCCACGTGACAACGGGAGATGACTCGGTCAGCCCATATCCTTGATAAATGTCAATCTTGTAGCGTTCGCAAAATCGTTCGTAGATCTCCATCGAGAGAGGTGCGCCGCCGCTTATGCCGATCGTCATGCTGGACAGATCCAAGCCGTTGCACGCAGGATGGTAGAGGAGGCCGTAAAATACCATGGGGACCATTCCCGTGAATGTGACGCGTGCCTTCTGGAGCCATGGAATGAGCTTGGGAAAATCCACCCGGTCGACCAGATATACCGTTGCACCTACCTTGATGATGTTGAGCAGGTTGACGGCCGCGCCGAACGCGTGAAACAGCGGAATCAGCGCGAGCCCGTGATGTTCCGGGCCGCCGTCACATTGATCCTGAAGCATGATCGAGTTGCTTTCCAGGTTGCGGTGACTCAGTGTGGCCCCAAGAGCTCTGCCGAGAAGACCCGCGGTGAAAATTATAACGGCGGGATGGGCCGGATCGAGGTCGAGTGCCTGGAAGCTGTCGGAAAAGTCTTTCTGGATTTCGTCGTACGCGAGCGCTCCGTCGGCAGGTTCAATGCAGATGATATTTCGGATATAGTCCGATCGGTTTTTCAGCTCCTGAATCCGCGTCATCTGATCTGCCTTGCAGATAACGGTCTCCGGCTTGGTTTCGGCAAAGTAATGAGACAGCTCATAGAGGGTTGAGACAGGATTGAGCGTGACGGCCACCGCCCCTATCCTCATGGTGGCAAAGTAACCAACGATGAACTCCGGCCTGTTTCCCATGAGCAGGACAACCCGGTCCCCTTTTTGCACCCCCAATTTGACCAACGCGTTGGAAAGTCTGTTTATCGATCGGAGCAGCTCCCCGTACGTCATGCTCTGGTCCTCGAATACCAGCGCGGTTTGGTCGGGTGTATTTTCCGACCCGTCGACGATCTCGCTCAGATTCATGGTCACTCCAGTATCGCAGATGATGATAGCCCGGCAACACTACCACGCGGCAGGGCTAAGTTCAACTGTCAGAGCGCTTCTCCGAACCTGAAACCAGGGAGGCCGCGGCGGGAAAACGGGCGGTGGATCCTCAGGCACGGCAGCCGTCAAAAAGAGGTGTCCCCATTGCCGTGTCGAATTTCGAGCCGGGGACGAGGGGCTCCTAATGAACCTTTGAGACCTTTCGGATCTTCCTGGGAGGCGCCTTCTCATGCTCCTCCACTTCGAACCACTGAGGAAGCATGATCCGGCGTGTTATGCATTTAGGCTCAACCACCACACCGGGGACTCGTACAGGCACGAATCTCGGCGCCAGCACGTATCTGCTCGACGGTTTGCGCGTCGGCTTGGGAAAGCACTCGACACACGGACCCTCGCCCGCGGCACAGCCAACCGGAGTCTTTGACAGGAGCATGGGCTGTTTCCTCTTTACGGGAACAGGCACGGGAAAGGTGTCGACGATTCGACGGGCCACGGGTACCGTCTTCTTTTGCACGCAAGGAACCATTCTCTGGTAATAGGTGACACAGGAAGTCGGATCAGGCTTGATGAAGAAGGTGTATTGCCCGGTGTGGGCCAGAATGTCCTCTCCCAGGGCATGGGCTGAGGAAGAGAGCGCCACGGAAAGCACGAAGAGCCAGAGTGCCAAAGAGAAGTTTCTGGGCATAGTAAGCCTCCAATATAATGCCTTATTGTAACATGTTAAGAAAAATCCATCAACAATATTCTAGATAAACTCCCCGGGTCGTGGCACTCTCTGTTGCGCCGGTGGAAACACCTGTGATATGGTGGCTTGCGATAAACATGGAGAAGGTGAACCGATGGGCCCTTCAAGAACCGTCGTGACCCTTGCACTGGCAGTTGCCTTGGTACTCGGTCTGGCTGTGAACACGTGGAGCGGGCAGGTCTGGACCACGTGTCATATCACCTGCCGTTGTCTGCACGACAATTCGGTGGGTAACTTCAAGTTCGTGATTCCGGTGGACAGATCGCCGGATATCGGCTTCGACGCGGACCTGGCATGCAAGGCGTACGGACATCGTGTGTGTGCAGACGGTTGCAATGGGACAAAATTTTCATTCACGTACCAGGTTACGAGTCCGTAGCAATACCCACACCCTTTCCCGAGCACGTTGGTGTCCGAGCTCGCAGCCCCTTGTCATTCAGACCCATGTGCGAGGGGAAATCCTCTCCGATTTATTCCGATTGAATGCCCCAGTAGACAAGGACAGCCGCAAGTACGAGTAAACCCGTCCCCACGAGGGCCTCGACGGTCCTCCCGTCGCGGTAGAGGAAGACGAGTGAAAGCGCGGCGACTGCCAGTACGATGAGGGCAAACCAATTGCTCTTCAGGATTCTGCCTATCATGGAGCCGGCCGCCTTCCGCGGGGATCAGCACCCATTCTATCCGTTTGCCCGATACTCACCTCGAGAAAGGGGTCCCATCCCCATGGGGGAGCGAGCCCGAGCCTGTTCAGCTTTCTCAGGGGATGGAGGATCTCAAGCCGTTTCCTCGTTTCGGTCACTGCTGCCCTCGACCGTTTGAGGCCGGCCGAATTGGATAGCGCCGGGAAAATGTATCGGTTTTCCCCTTCTTGTTCATCATCTGCAGGTATCGCGAATAGTCAAGCTTTTTGAATGCGCCCATCGCCTCTGCTTGAGATTGCTCCGCGGCCGACGTCTTCCCGATCTTTTCGAGCAGCAGCGCTTCCTGAGCTGACATGGATGCGGTCGACTTTCTGTAGTAATTCAGGGCGTCCGATACTCTCCCGGCCTTTTCATACATGCGGCCGATCTGGTAGAAAACCGGGGTCTCTGCCTCTGCATTTCCGGTCTGTCTGGCTTTCCAGAGCGCTTGCATCGATGCAAGCACGGCATTGGGATCGAGGCCGATTCTCTTTGCCAATTTCGTTATCTTCGCTCTCAACGACTTGGCTGACTTGCCCTTGGCACCGGACAAGACGAGTGCTCTGGTGTAGTCCTCAATTGCGAGCACCGGCTTGCCCAAGTCTTCGCGCGTCCGGCCTCTTCGGAGTAAGAGCCGCTCCATACCTTTCGTCAAGCCCCGTTTTTCCCGAAGTGCAAGCGAGGCAGTGAGGCACTGGTCGACCTTCTCGAGGTTCTTCTGCCGAGCATACGTGTCCGCGAGGCGCTCGAGGACCACAATCATGTTCACTTCGTCCCCGGACTCCCTGAATTTCCTCAGCTCGGCTCGATAGTCCGCGATGCTCTTCGGTCGCGGGGGCTTCGCTGTGACCGCGTGGGGCTTTTCCTGAGTCGGTTGCCGTTTCACCGCGGGGGCAACCGGCTTCGAGGCCGCGGGCCTCCTCACGGGTGCGGTTTTCCGGACCGGCGGTACTCGTTTCGTTGCCTTGAATTGATACTGGTGTGCCGGACCGAGACCTACCCGATCGAGGTGACCTGTCGGCCTGCTGTTTGCCGCGTCATGGGTATCCTTCTTCTTCTGGACAGCCTGTGCGGGTTTAAGGCCTGACACCGGTCGTTTGGCCTTGGGCGCCTTCTTTTCCTTGAATGCAGCCAGCGCGCCGGCCACCTTGAAATGACCCCGTGAAAGAGCCAGCTCTCTGGCCCGTGACGCGTGAGCGGTTGCGCTCTGACCAAGTCCCGTTGCCTGATAAGCCGAGGCCAGTTCGATGAGCGCGAGGATCGATTCATCGGTTGAATCGAGTTGCTCAAATACGCGCAACGCCTTTTTGATGGACCTTGCAGCCCTGAGATGATCTCCGATTGCCGCGTAAACTCTTCCGATTTCCAGCAGACTCCAAGCCGCGCCCAGGACATTGCGGTTCCGTTTGGCAAGTTGGAGGGCATCCTCATACCGGATGAGGGCCTTGCGGGTGTCGGATTTGGCCAGGAACGCTCTCCCAATGCGATACATCTCCGCGGCTCCCGGGGAAAAGGTCGCCACGGCCTTTTTTCGGCTGATCTTGTCCAGCGCAGCGACGGAAACTATCCCGGAAGGAATCGGAGGCTGCGGCTTCGATTCTTTTGGCTGCCCGGCATACGCGAATGCCCGAGGCCGTCGGGGTTCACTTCGTAGGGACCGGTGGTCCCGTGTCGTAAAGCGCTTTCCGGAATGAGCCCGCTCGGCCGGGTTGGCTTGTCCCTTCGCGCCCCGGCGGGATTTCGCCGCCTTCACCGTTTCCGGTTTCCGCGTAGTTCGCAGCTTTTCAAGGGCCGAGATCCGTTTCCCGAGCAGCTCCAAGGTCTTGGGATTTTTCACCGCGTGCTCGGCCCGTTTGTACATTTTGAGGGCCTTCTCGTTTTCACCCACGTTCGCGAGGGACTCTCCCATAAAGAGGTACGTCCTGTGATCAATGGGGCGAGAGGAGAGGGCTTTTCGGAAATCCGCTATGGCCTTGTGGTGCTGGCCCAAGCGGGCATACGCAAGACCTCTGTTCGTGTAGATCTTGCTTTTCAACTCCCCATGCTTTAACGCCTTGGTGAAATCTTTGATGGCCCCGCGATAGTTGCCCTGTCTGATAAAGGCCACCCCCCGATTGTTGAGAGCCTTGGCAAAGCCGGGCTTGATCGCCAGTGCTCTCGTGTAATCCAACAGAGCCAGGTGCAGTTTGCCGGCTCTCTTGTAGGCCACCCCCCGGTCATTGTAGTAACGGTACTCCTCAGGATTGAGGGCAATAGCCTGAGACAGCAACTCGATCGCCTTGTCATTTTCTCCCTGTCTCAGGGCCTGGATGGCTTGCCGGTGAATCGGTTCGCCGCTGTCTGCGGCTGATGCCCGGCAGGGAGCTATCAGGGCGAAACAAAAGAGGATTAACACTAGTGCTGGAGCGCGCTTCATGGCTCATCCTTCAGGGCCTGGACATGCAGACGAAGATGTTTGACTCGCCTGACGTTTCGCAGGCACTTCTATCCACAGGAAGAAAATCACCTTCCCCCGGAATCTCTCAGGGGGTTTGTCTATCGACAAGGCCGAATTGGCTCAGAATGTCCTTCACGGTAAAGGCAACTTCGTCGAGGACTTTCGGATATTGCTCAACCAATGAGGCCTTCTTCAGAGCATTTTCCAGATTTCTACAGGTTGCGGCTTTATTACTATGCCCCACCGGCGACGGGCCGTTGATAAAGTATCGCTCATAACCGACAGCCAGCGCACTACCCGTGCCAACAAGAACAAGCATGATCGCGATCATCATCGCTTTCAATCTCATAACAGGACCTCCATGCGATTTCCGGAATATATCGAGTTTAACGCTGATCGGAGATCGGCACACCCTCGGTTTCACACACCAATGATTGCCCCGAACGCGGACCGCGTCGCGGCGCGACAGAGACCCGCAAAAGTCGGGTGAATTTCACTGCAAAAAGCTGCGGTCACCGTTTTTCGCAAGTTCGTTGTCCGTGCTCGACCGGGATGCCGAGACGGGCGGATAGAAAAAACCCGCGACCATTATGTCGGTTCGTGCATCTGCACTCATAGAAGGGGTGGGAGGCTGGTAGATGACGCTAACGCGAGAGCGAGAGGAGCCATTATGAAAAAGAATCTCAGTGAGATCCTGAAGGACCGCGAGATTGCACATCTCATAGACTGGGATCTTCAGCCGTTTGATGCGGTGGCACGGTACCTCGAATGGGGCAGCAACTGGTCCAGGGGGTTGGATCACGCCAAATCATGCAACGAAGAGAGCGCGTATTTCAAGATCAACGCGATCCAAAGCCCGCCAAAACTGATGTTGGTTCGACAGGGCCATGACACATACCAGGTGATCTCGGAGGTTGAAGCCCCGCAGCACCTCATCGACGAATCGGTTGAGTTTTACGCGTGCAAGAACGCGGCATGCGGCATCACCGACGAATTGAGGTCATGGCTCAAGCAAGAAGCGGAGAACGGCGCATAGGCAGCCCATGGTCCGACCGCGGATCAGACGCGACAGGAATGTCCGGCATGCTTGAGGAAGGCCCCGCGACCGCGCTGAGCCGCAACGAATAACCGCGCTGCACAAGTAGGGGGAAGCACAAGGGAGAGAGAGATGGACTGTCATTGCAGTGATCATGTGCCGGGAGAATGGCATAAGGATAGAGAATGCGACTGCGCGTCACACGATCATCCCACATTCAGTTTTGTGGTCACCAAGGTTATGGAAGAGGATCCGGGATCTCCGACGGTCTACGTCTCTCAGGACTTCATGGAGAAGCTTGGACTTGAGGAGGACGACCCGGTCGAGATCGTGGACTCTGGGGGGCACGTTGTTCAGGCCAAGTCCCATCCCAACCCGTGGGTGGAGACCCGCATGATTTCCCTGGACGCGTCCACCATGGATAAGATTGGCTGCCGGCTGTTCGGCCAGGTAAAGCTGCGGAAGACCACGTGTGAAGAGTCCCGGCGCCTCACCCTCGAGGTCCCTCCAGGGGCCAACGTGACGCGACGGCAATTACAGACCATGGTGGATCGGGCGCGCGGGTCGATTATCTCCGGTCAGGACCATATCACCCTTGCCCGCGGCAGGGGAGAGGACGTCCGGTTCCGGGTCGTCGCGTGCCAACCCGAGGGGCCGTCCCGTATATCACGATGCACCGTGATCGAGCTGGTTGGGTCCGACGGTCAAGAATACGTGTCAACAACGGAGACCACGTTTAACGATGTCGGCGGACTCGACGAGGCAGTCCGGAAGGTCCGGGAGGTTGTCCAACTTCCCCTTCAACATCCTGAGATCTTTCATCAACTCGGCATCGATCCTCCCAGGGGAGTGCTGCTTCACGGCCCGTCGGGAACGGGCAAGACCCTGATTGCAAAGGCCGTTGCAGGAGAAACCGGTTGTTACTTCAAAGCCATCAGCGGCACGGAGATTATGGATAAATACTACGGAGAGAGTGAAGCCAAACTGCGCGCCGCGTTCGAAGAGGCCTACAACAATGCTCCCGCCATCATCTTCATCGATGAGATCGACGCGCTCGCTCCCCGACGCGACACCGCGGAAGGCGAGGTCGAGAGGAGAGTCACCGCCCAGCTCCTCGCTCTTATGGATGGCATGGAAGAGCGGGGTGATGTCATCGTCCTCGCAGCCACGAATCTTCCCAATGTCCTGGACAGCGCGTTGAGACGGCCGGGGCGCTTCGATCGAGAGATCCTCATCGGCGTACCCGACAAGGCGGGACGCAGGGAGATTCTCGCCATCCATACGGCAGATATGCCGCTCGGTGACGTGGACCTCCTCGAGCTCGCAGAGCGGACCCATGGTTTTGTCGGTGCAGACATACGGGCCCTCTGCCGGGAAGCTGGGTACGCCGCGCTCAGGAGAATCCTGCCCGGCCTCGAGGACACAGCCGAGCAGCTTACGGACGATTTTCTTGATGAGATTCGCGTCGAATCAGAGGACTTCGACGCGGTGTTGAAGGAGATGCGACCGTCCAGTGCACGAGATTTCGAGGTTGATCTCCAACGGGCCGGATGGGAGCACGTGTCAGGATACCAGGCCGAGATTGAGGTCCTGCAGGAGATGGTGCTCTGGCCTCTTCAGCATGTCTCTTTTCTCTCCCGCATCGGAGTAAGCCACCTGACCGGCATCGTCATCACCGGTCCCTCGGGAGTGGGAAAGAGTCTCATGGCCAGATCCCTGGCAAAGGAAAGCGGCTTCAACGTCATTGAAATCAGGGGCTCGGAGCTGATCTCCAAATACCTGGGAGAGAGCGAGCGTAACATTCGAGAGCTCTTTCAGCAGGCGAGACAGATGGCGCCGACCGTGGTCATTCTCGATGGAATCGACGCCATGACCTCGTCCGGATGGTCCGATTCAAAGGTCATCGACAGGGTTGTCAACCAGCTTGCACTCGAGATGAACACCATCACCACCGCCAAGCCGATCCTGGTGGTCGCGGTGTGTAACCGATCCGAGGATCTGCCTTCCGCGCTCAGAGCCACAGGAAGGTTTGGAACCGAGTTGCCGCTCAGAAAGCCACCTCTCGAGGATCGGGCCGCACTCTTTCGCATGTACCTGCCAACCGAGAGCATAGAGATCGAGGGCGATCTCCGAACCGCGGCCCAGGCTGCCGACGGCCTCACCGGAGCTGACATTGAGGAAGTGTGTCGCAGGGTCGTGCTCAACGCGGCCCGCGCCGCGGTGGATCGCGGAGCAACGGACGAAACGCGGTTGACCGTGTCCGACGAGGACATCGTCAAAATGCTCGACCGATGGAAATTGACCGCGGGCGTGACCGACCTCCCATAGGATCCTGTCGAATACGTTACCCGCGCAACCGGGCCGGTGGGGGACGCGGCCTGCCGCATGGGACGGAGAAGCCCGTGTCCCGCAGCAGCGCCAAAATCAACTGTTGGGCTCAACGGTGCGGCCGGCGACGAGGAGAGTATGCCGGAGCGCGTTCGCTCAAGCCTGAACGAGGAGAAGAGTGCATGAGCAGTGAGCGACTGTTCCCGCCGCTCTTTTTGCAAGAG
>JARRRG010000016.1:0-11073 GCA_037380965.1 Deltaproteobacteria bacterium | reverse complement strand
GTAATGCAAAAGCCAAACCAGCAGCATGAGATCGGCAGAATCGGGCACGCACAGAGGACGCGGGGCTTTTATTGAGGTGGTACGATCCTTGCCGCAACCGTTTTGTCGTAAATTTGATGGACAGGACAGTCAACAAAGTTGACAGGGTGCTTGCTCGCGTCCCGTTTGCCCGGTGAATTCCGGAACCGAGAACCGTCTTTGCCTGACACGGGCGGCTGATCGTTGCCGGGGACGGCTCTGGGATGAAGGAAATCAACCGCGTAGCGAAAAAATGCTTGACAAGAACCGTCGCGTCCCGCGAGTGGGGTATGTTCGTGTCACTGCCTCAGGCGAAACAGCCTGCCACTTCACGTTTGCCCACTAATGAGAGGTGAGAGCAGTGGGCAGCGAATCGGTTGCGCGCTCCGATGCGAGATGGTATATGCGTGTGGGGCAAGTTTTCGCCGCGGGCGCGAGGCTTTGTGCCGGATCGCGTGAGGCAAGGCTTTTCAAGTCTGAAAACGGGAAGGGATTGAGCCGATGCAAAAGATAGTGATCCGAGGCGGTATCCCGCTGACGGGCGCGGTTGAGGCCAGCGGCGCCAAGAATGCAGCTTTGCCGCTCATGTGCTCCTCCCTCCTTACCAGTGACGAAATGATCTTTTACCGTGTCCCGGCGTTGAGGGACATCCGCACGACGAAACAACTGCTTCTTCAATTGGGAGTGCGGCTGGACGACTTCGCGACCGGTACGTTGAGGATCAAGGCCGAGGAAATCACGGACCACACGGCTCCGTACGAGCTCGTGAAAACCATGAGGGCGTCCGTTCTCGCCCTGGGTCCCTTGATGGCGCGGGAAGGGCGAGCCGACGTGAGCCTTCCCGGAGGCTGCGCAATTGGTGATCGTCCCATCGACCAGCACCTCAAAGGCCTCGAAGCGATGGGAGCCCGGATAACGCTGGAAGAAGGGTATGTACGGGCCCGGGCAAACAAGCTCAAGGGGACTGATTTCACCTTTGATCTGAAGACGGTTACCGGCACGGAAAACCTCATGATGGCGGCGGCTCTGGCCAGAGGTACGACGATTCTCCGGAACTGCGCTATCGAGCCTGAGATTCCTGAACTGGCCCACGTGATCAACCGGATGGGCGGCAGTATCGAAGGCGCGGGCACAGAAACCATGGTCATCCAAGGGAAGGACCGCTTACACGGCATCGTGCATGAAATCATGGGCGATCGGATCGAGGCGGGAACCTACCTGATCGCCGGGGCTATCACCCGCGGTGATGTCACGGTTCGGAGATGTGAGCCCCGTCATCTTGCCTCGCTCCTCGACAAGCTGGAAGAGGTGGGAATGACGCTCGAGGTGGATGACAATGAGGTGAGGGTCATCTCCAACGGCAGAGTCACCGGCCGTGACGTGCAAACCGACCCTTATCCGGGATTTGCCACTGATTTCCAGGCCCAGTACATGGCGTTGATGTGCCTTGCCGAGGGTCACTGTCGGATCACTGAAAATGTGTTCGAGAATCGTTTCATGCACGCTCAGGAACTCGTTCGCATGGGTGCGGACATCAAAGTGTCGGGTCGGACGGCCGGTGTTACGGGGGTGCCAACTCTCTCCGGAGCCCACGTGCAGGCCACCGACCTGAGGGCGAGCGCGTCGCTGATCCTTGCCGGGCTGGCCTCAGACGGCATTACCCAGGTCCACAGAGTCTACCACCTGGACAGGGGCTACGATCGGATTGAGGAAAAACTGGCTCAGCTCGGAGCAGAGATAAGACGGGAAAAGGATGAGATGGTTTGAGCCGAGCGGCATCCGGGCTGTCACGGTCCCTTTCATGATTTGAAAGCGTAGCATTACCAAAAGGTGCGCAATTCTCTCCGAGGCCGCCGAAGAGAATGGGCCGCGAGTCTGTCACGATCAAGGTTCGATCATAAGGATCCCGAGAGTTCAAACGCGATGAGAAGAGCAGAGATCTCCAGAAAAACTTCCGAGACCGATGTTCACGTGAAAATCGTCCTGGAAGGAACGGGAAAAAGGGCTATCAATACCGGAATCGGTTTCTTTGACCACATGCTGGACCATGTGGCGCGACATGGACTGCTGGATCTCGATATTCGCGCGTCCGGTGATCTCCACGTGGACCATCACCACACCGTTGAAGACGTCGGCATCTGCCTGGGAGACGCGCTTCAAGAGGCGCTCGGTGAAAAGGTCGGAATTCGTCGGTACGGCTCCGCATCAGTGCCTATGGATGAAGCTCTCGCGTCTGTGACGATTGATCTGTCCGGACGATCGTTGGTAGTGTATTCCAATCCAATGGCCGATCGAAGGGCTGGTGAATTTCTCCTCGACCTGATCCCGGTATTTCTGCGCGCTCTGGCAGACCATGCCGGTATTACGCTCCACGCGAACATTACCTCGGCTGAAAATCCCCATCACGCGGCCGAGGCGCTGTTCAAGGCGCTGGGCAAAGCATTGAGAGAAGCGGTGGAATTAGATCCCCGCGTCACCGACGTCCCGTCTACCAAAGGAGTCCTCGAGTAGCCGGGTGAATGTTCGTCTGAAGAATCCGCGTCCACCGGAAGTTCACATGATAGTCATCGTAGATTACGGCATGGGCAATTTGAGAAGCGTGCAGAAGGGATTCGAATTTGTAGGCGCGCGGGCGATCGTATTGCGCGATCAGGACGAAATCAGCGCCGCGGGCAAGCTGGTTCTGCCTGGTGTTGGAGCTTTTCCCGAGTGCATGAAAAACCTTACCGACCTGAACCTGGTAGAGCCCATCCTGGAAGTGATTGACCGTGGCCGTCCCTTCCTGGGGATCTGTCTGGGTTTGCAACTCTTGTTCGACGAGTCTGAAGAATTCGGCATGCACGACGGCCTCAAAGTAGTGCCCGGCAGAGTCCGAGCCTTCGACAAAGCTATGGGCCTGAAAATTCCCCACATGGGTTGGAATGAGGTCCTCTTCCGAAAAGACGTTCCGATCTTTCGTGGTATTAAGGCCGGATCCTATTTTTACTTCGTCCATTCGTACTATGTAGATCCGGTGCAGCAGGCGGATATTGCCGCGGAATCCGAGTACGGAATACGTTTCACGTGTGCGGTTCATCGCGACAACGTGTTCGCGGTCCAATTCCATCCTGAAAAGAGTCAGGAACTTGGACTGAAGATTCTCAAGAATTTTGCAGCCCTGTAGGCGCTCTGGGCAACAGTGATCCATTGCACGAGCCCACAAGACCAATCTTTACCACCGTTGCGCGCGCGTGAGCCGAACGAGCGATGATCAACCTCACCATACTCGTACTTGCCGGTTGTTTGCTGGCGGGCCTCCTCGCTGCAGAGAAGAATGAGAGAAGAGGGCGAATACTTGCCTTCAAAACGCCGCTCTCCATTCTCTTCGTGGTCGCGGTGGTACTCCAGCCGCACCCGCTGCCTTCGTACTATCATCTTCTCCTTGTGGGCCTGGTGCTGGGCCTCATCGGTGACGTGTCTCTGGCTCTTCCGGGTGAACGGGCCTTCATGGTCGGCCTGGTCTCGTTCCTGGCAGGGCACATCCTCTATGTCATAGCCTTCACCATCCTGACCCGGCCTTCGGATTGGATGAGCCTCGGTCATCTCGTGATACTCGGTATCAGTGCGGGCATCTTCTTCCGGCTCCGGCCGTACCTCGGGAAGATGCTCGTACCCGTGGTCCTCTATATCATTGTGATCACCGTCATGCTTGGCGCGGCCCTGGCTGCGTCACGTAATCCGCAGGTCAACGCGGTCGCCGCGTGGGTACTTTTTCTGGGCGCGCTCTGCTTCTACCTCTCCGATCTCTTTGTTGCGCGTGATCGATTCATTGTGCATCGGTTCATCAATCGCCTTGTCGGCCTCCCGCTGTACTACTGCGGCCAGTTCCTCCTGGCATTCTCGGTGGGACTGATCGGGTAGGCGCAAGAGAACCCCCACGTTGCGTGCACACGCGTGTCGCCGCGGGTTCAGAGGTCGCTGCACGATAAAAGATCCATCGCATACCAGGCTCTGCAAAGGGCAAGAAAGGAGAAGACCATGGGTGACGTTGTGCACACAACTGTCAGCAGGATCGTCCGGGAGGACGGTCCCACGAGAAAAGCCGTCATCGAGGGATTTCAAGGCGAAGTCCGCTACGGGGTGCATGGTGGCATCAAGAAGTTTTACAACATTGAGCCCAAAGAGGAGCATCCAGCCACCCTCGACCACATGGTGACCGCAATCGCCGCGTGAATGATGGGTACACTGGCCAGGGTGCTGGCCGGAAAAGAGATTCCCACTCCCGAGGAGCATTACTGGGCTGACGCGGAAGGCGACATCGAGAGTGTCAACAATGTGCTCAGGATCACCCGGATTCGCGTCAAATATCATTTGAAAGTTCCTCCCGGCAAAGGAGAAGACGCCAAAGAAGCTGTCGCATCTTATCTGGTCATGTGTCCGGGGGCCCAGAGCGTCATAGGGTGCATTGACATTCAGGACAGTGCCGATATTGAAGAGCTCGGCTGATACCACGGGACTGTCTCGGCGGTGAAATCCGATCACGGTTAAATTAGTATTGCATCCGTCGTGATGCCGCTCTCTGAGGGCAAAGGTGCGTATTCTAGGAGAGAGCTTTTCCGGTGCGCCTTGACAGTCCTGAATCAACCTGTTCCGACTCGCAACCCGAATGCCGATCCGGGGATCACGCGGAGGTTGGAACCGGGTCGCCTCTCAGCTTCAGCCGGTCCCCTTTATCACGGTGAGCAGCATCTTGAACCGGTTTTCAGCCTGAAGCGCGTGTGGGACCTGCGCGGGCATCACCACGACCTCTCCGGCCCGAACGACCAACCTCTCTTCGCCGATCGTGATTGCGGCCTCTCCGTGCAGGATGTGAACGAACGCGTCGCCCGGCGCGGTATGGGTGCTCAGGCCTTCTCCCTCGTCAAACGCGAAGAGGGTCAGGCTGATTGCATCGTTCTGCGCGAAGGTCCGACTCACTACCCTGCCCGGTTCGTAATCCACCAGGTTTACCAGGACCTGCGGCTCGGAAAATGGGATGTTCTTGATAAAGTGAGGGTCTGACATAGCGGGATCTCCGATCTGACGGTCGCTTCAGTAGCGCATGACACGCGGGAGGCTTTTCCGCGGTGATGCTTTCAGAAAGCCAGGGAGGCGACCGCGCTCACAATTTGGTCCATGTCCGGTACAACACTATTCTCAAGCGATCTATTGTAGGGGATGGGCACATCCTCGGCCGCCACCCGCTTCACCGGCGCCTTCAGGTGTGCCCAGGCCGCGTCCGAAATCCGCGCCGCGCATTCTGCCCCGAACCCGCATGTGAGCACCCCGGCTTCAGCCACAACCACGCGGCCCGTCTTAACCGCGGATCTCACTATGGTCGCCCAATCGCAGGGGAAAAGTGTTTGAGGATCAATCACTTCGGTGTCGATTCCTTCGCGGTGGAGTTTTTCCGCGGCCTCCATAGCCGGCGGCACCATCGCACCCACCGCCACCAGGGTGACATCGTTCCCCGGCCGCTTCACATCGGCTCTGCCAATGGGAACGAGGTAATCTTCTTCCGGCACCGGACCCACGACAGTATACAGGAGCTTGTTCTCGAAGAAGATCACCGGATTGTTAGACCGTATAGCGGCCTTGAGCAGGCCCTTGGCGTCATGGGGCGTTCCCGGAGCGATGATGAGGAGTCCCGGTATGTGGAGGAGCCATGACTCGAGACTCTGGCTATGCTGCGCGGCCATTCCTATGCCTGCTCCCCCCGGAGTTCTGACCACCAGTGGCAAGCTGTACTGTCCGCCTGACATGAACCGCAGTTTCGCGGCCTGGTTGACAAGAGGGTCCATACAGCAGGTGAGAAAGTCGGAGAACTGGATCTCCGCGATGGGGCGCATGCCGGTCATTGATGCGCCCACGCAGGACCCTACGATCGCATACTCGCTGATGGGGGTGTCGATTATGCGGTCCTCTCCGAATTGCTGTACCAACCCCGCGGTTACGGCAAAATACCCTCCGCCGCGAACATCCTCTCCAATGAGGTACGTATGAGGGTCGCGGGCGAGCTCCTCGGCCAGGGCTTCCCGGACGGCTGCGGATACACTGATCTCCCGCTTTGTCTCGGGGAGCGCGGACGGCCTGGTATAAAGCTCTGTCGGCTCAGGTGAATAGATGTATGCCCGGGCAACTCTCATGTCAGGTTCAGGGGACGCGAGAGCGAATTCGATAGCCTTGTCCACGGCTGCCAGGGACTCTTGCTCGATCTCGGACGCGTCATCCGAGCTGAGCGCACCGGCCTCGATCAATGAATTCCTCCACCGCGGTATGGGATCTTTCTCTTTCCATGCCTCGATTTCTTCTTCTGTCCGATACTGAACCGATTCTCCCTCACTGTGGCCGCACCATCGGTAGGTAATCCCCTCAATCAGGGAAGGGCCGTCCCCTCTTCGACACCGTTCCACAGCTCTGCTGACGGATTGATACACCGTCCACACATCATTGCCGTCCACGGTTTCTGCCGGCAGACCATATCCCGCGGCACGATCCGCGATGCGTTCCAGTCTCGTGTGGCCGTGGACCGGTGTGAATTCAGCATACTGGTTGTTCTCTACGAAGAAGAGTACCGGAAGGTTGAACACCGCGGCAAAATTCAGTGCCTCGTGAAACATCCCCTGTGCCGTCGCGCCGTCTCCCATGAAGGCCAGGGCCACCGAGCTCGTGTTGCGCCTCGCCGCGGACATGGCCGCGCCCACTGCAATCAGAGGCGATGCCCCCACAATGCCGTTGGCGCCCAACGCGCCCGCCCGAGCGTCTGTCACGTGCATGCAACCGCCGAGGCCCTTGCACAAACCGCTGACCTTACCGAAGAGCTCGGCCGCGGTCTCATCGAGATCGGCGCCTTTCGCGATCAGGTGTCCGTGGCCCCGGTGCGTGGACGCGATATAGTCGAAATCCGAGAGTGCAAAACATGCCCCAACCGCGCAGGCCTCCTGCCCTATTGACAGGTGAAGCGCTTCGGCAGGTATGCGCCCGGACGCGAATTCACGAGCCAGGCGTTCCTCAAAGGTCCGGATGAGAACCATGCGTCGAAGCATCTCCTTCTTAAGCGCAGTCTCGTCCGTGGGCAACTTTCGGAGCCGCGGGGATATGGCGCGGTCCGGCTCGTCCTCCACAAGGGGGATAAGCGATGAGCTCAGCGTATCGTATTCGAGCGCCGGAGCTTTCTTCCGCCAGCCGGATAACCGGGAGAACATCCGCTTCATCCATGGCCGCCGCGATCTCTTGGGTTGGGGAATCAGCGCGTGTTCACCCAGATCGTGCAGCACCTGTTCGTACAGGGAAAAGACCGGGCGAACCGCAGGCAGCAATTGCAGTGCCTTTGGCACCGAGCCGCGTGCAATGACCTTGCGGGTGGCTATGGCCCTGGCGACGTTTAATCGGCCCAACCAGAACAGGTGAGCGGTATCTCCCGACTGGATGAATTCCACATCCGGTTTCAGGTGAGACTCGCCTGTAGTGAACCTTATGGGCTCCTCCCGCAAGTCAACGGTGACGATGCCCTCGGGATCCCTTGAAACGAAACGCACGATCAGGCCTGCCTTGACCAGATTGGAGGCAATGTTCTTCTCCTGCTGGACACGTTCGAGGAGGCCGCTCATGATCCTGTAGTAATGGGTTGTATCCCGGAATGCGGACATGATCTCAGCTACACGGATGCTGCGTGGTGAAATGTGTCAGCATTGGCACGCGAGGCGGTAACTCGGTTCTTTGCGCGCAAAATAGTACCATGTTGCAGCACAAAAGACCATCGCCCTTGCCGCCTCCGGATTGGGGCTGAGTGCCGGTCATGCACCACCGGCAACGGTTGCGATTCGCACCTCTCCGTTGACACAGCATGAGGTCCTGGATATAAAGGGAGCGCATCTGACGACCCTATTCCGCCTTTTTGGGCGGCTGCAGCATCCCCGGTGAGACTCTGCTCCCATGAGGCTGACACAGGACAGCTCTCGTGGAGACGGTGCACGAACAAGCTCAAGGAGGCGACGTGCTCTCACCTGCCGGATTGCCGGTCACTGACGGCCGTTTACGTTAACCTCACGAACTGACGATGGTATGTGCCGCTTTTGAAGCAGGATTCCAAATTTGAGGCCCTTGCCGACTTCATTGTGGATCGCCGACATCCTCTCCTCGTCGTGCTCATCCTGATTACCGCCGTTATGGTCTGGCAAGCGCTGGGTATCAGACCCGAACGCAGCTTCAAGTCCAGCATCGCCCAGAATTCCGTTGCCTGGGAGACCTACCGAAAATTTTTGGACATTTTCGGAAATGAGGAGTACATCGTCATCGCGATCAAAAGCGACAAGACGGTGCAGGATCCCTCCTTGCTGCGGCGCATCCGCGAGGTGACCCGAGATTTCGAACGTCTGGCGAATGTCGAGGACGTCATAAGCATTTCAAATATGGTCCTGTTCCGGATGAAGAACGGGAAGTTCGGCGCGTTTCCCCTTGTGGAGCGGCAAGAAGGACGGCTCACCCTCCCGTCGCGAGAGGAGATTGAAAAGCTCCGGCACTCACTCCCGGTAATGGACCTCCTGGTTTCGAAAAACCTCAGGACGGTCGGCATACTCGTCAAGGTATCCGAGAAGATCAGATTCGACCCCGGTCCGATCCGAAAGATCCTCGGGGGAATCAATACCATTCTGCACAAGCATCTTCCAAAGGGGTCGGACTTTCGAGTGGTCGGAGCATCGGTGCTCCGCAACGCGGTGCAGCGTTACAGCATTCAAACCGCAATAATTTTCGGCATCTTGGGCGCGCTGGTGAGTGTCCTGGTCTCGATTTACATTTTCAAAAGCGCCCGGGTTGCACTGATCACGTTTACCGTGATGGGCATCGCAGTGATATGGATCACGGGCCTCGTCGCGCTCGTCAACATCCGCGTGAACTTTGTCAACAGTGTGGCCTTCGGGCTCATCAGCGTGGTGACCCTGGCAACAGTCATTCACATTGTGACCCATTTCAACGAGAGGCTGCATGCCTCGGGTGATAGGGTGGAGGGCTCTCGAGAGGCTCTTCGTATCGTTACCCGGCCCAGCCTGATGTGTGCCTTGACAACCGCTGCCGGTTTTGCCTCCATCACGATCTCACCCATCCCCGTTGTGCGTGAGCTGGGTCTTTTGATGGCGCTGGGAGTCCTCTTCTCATTTGTCGCGGCCATCATCGTAACACCCTCGCTGCTCATTGTGATGCGTCCAGTCAGTGAAAAAGTCTATCAGAGCATGACCGGCGACTACGTTGCCACTGCCCTTGACCGCATCGAGCATCTTGTCTTTCATCACCACAAGACCTGCGTGGTGATAGCCCTGTTACTTCTGGCTGCGATGATCATGGGGGCTCCGCTTGTCCGAAGCGATACGCAACTGCTCAGATTGCTCAAAAAATCCTCTCACGAATTGAAGGACTTGCGGTTCGTCGAGGAGAATCTCGCGCACACCCAGTCAATCGAACTGATGGTCGAGGACGGAAAGAATGCCTTCAAGAAGCCGCAGGTATGGAAGAAAGTGGAGGAAATGGAGCGAAGGCTCCTGAAAATCCCCGGTGTGGAGCGCACCGATTCGTTGTTGACCGTTCTTGAGTACCTTGACGGCCTGCTCTCAGGACCGAGGCCCGACAGGAAAGCTCTGTTCAGCAATCAGGCCCTTATTCCCGAACTGATAGGACTCATGTCGCTGGATTTCCAGGGCCGGGAAATACTCTCTCGATACCTTGATCAGGGCTTCAGCCGTATTCGCGTGTCATTGCGAATTCATGCATCCGGGTCAAGACCGTTGGGTGAAATCATCGGGGAGATACGCAAGACAGCCATGGAAGCTATGGCGGGCACCGCGTCGGTGGCGGTGACCGGCGAGCTGGTGGTCTTCGAGGCGGAGTCCGGTTCTCTCGTGCGCACGCAGACGCGCTCTCTCATTCTGGCCGTATCCTGCATCACGCTGCTCTTGATGATCCAGCTTGGATCCGTATCGTTGGGAACGCTCAGTCTGGTTCCCAATGCATTTCCCCTGGCAGCGATCTTCGGGATCATGGGGTGGACCGGCCTGCGTCTCGACTTCATCACGGTTTTCGCAGCCACCATTTCCATTGGCATTTCCGTGGACGACACGATTCACTATTTGACTCAGTTCAAGAGAGCGCTGGGTGCCGGTAAGAAGAATGAAGGCGTGGCAGAGTGCCTCCGGAAAGCCCATCGCGTGTCGGGCAAAGCATTGGTGTCCACCACCGCGGTGATTTCCCTGGGGCTGCTGATGATGCTGTTCTCTCCTTTCAGGCCGATGACGACTTTCGGCCTCCTTGGATCCTTCGCCATGATCATCGCGTTGATTGGAGATCTCGTTTTCATGCCGTCTTTCATTCTCTCTTTCCCCTTTGTTCGAAAAGTCATAGCACGACACAAGGGCTGGAGCCCTGAAGGTTAGCCCGCCCGCGTGGACGCTGGAGGGGGGGAAGGTCGGTTCTTGTGAGCCGGGAACTGCGGACAAGGATTCAGTGTCAGTAGATCGTACCGCATTCGTTCACAAGTGGGTCGGCCCAAATGCGGAGCCATGTCGAGCATATCACGTTACCTGGCTTGGTTTGACGGGCATCCTATGGTAATTATTCAGGATGAATTCAGTGTATTGAGATCGTCATGCGTATAGTCCTCTCGACACCTCCTGCTGAAGGAGACACCTGGGGCATCGGGTCATTCCCGACTCTCGGCCTCTTGTATCTCGCCGGAAATGTGAGATCGTTGCCGGATGTGCGAGTGACGGTGGTTGATCCGTACGCCGAGGGTCTGGATGTGGACCAGTCCGTGGAAAAGATCCTCTCCCTTTCACCGGATATGCTCGGCGTGACCGTAACCAGTCAGAATATCAAGAGAGCATGGAAGCTTCTGACTCGAATCAAGGCCGCGCGGCCGGATATCTTGACAATCTGCGGCGGATACCATGCGAGCCTCTTTGACCGCCTCCTGCTCAATGAGATTGACGATCTCGACCTGATCCTTCGAGGTGAGGCTGAGGAAAGCTTCCATGAGCTGTGCAGAAG
>JARRRG010000015.1:18252-22616 GCA_037380965.1 Deltaproteobacteria bacterium | reverse complement strand
TTGGAAGGTGGTTCGACCTCGTACTGCCTGACCCGGTGTCGAGACGTAAAGCCCGGTCGGTTCTCACATCCCTGGCCGCAAGTTCCGCGGATTCTCATAGTTCCCCCCAAACGTATATTGTAGCCCACGCGTGCGACGGGTCCACGAAAACGGTGCTGTTCCGTGCATCCTCCCTGGGCGAGCAGAAACGTCTGATTATGTGCGAGGATGTCTCGCACATGATGTCCGCATTGCAGAGTGCCTCGCAAGAAAAGTACCGTGATTTTATCGAAAACTTGACCGATTTTGTTTTCATGCTTGATCTCGACGGCAACCTGTTGAGCATTAACCGGGCGGCAGCGGAGACCTTCGGGTACGATCCGGCAGATGTCGTGGGACGTCCTATCCAGGAGATTATTCCTCTCACGGTGCGGAAGTACGTTCCCGCCAGCATGGAGGAAATTCGAAAAGGACAGGACGTTGAGGGTATATCACAATATCTGGCCAAGGACGGGACCATCCACTATCTCGAATATCGTACGAGACTGGTCAAGACCCCTCGGCGACCGGACTATGTTATCGGTGTGGCGCGCGATATCACCGAACGGATCGCCGCAGAGAGGGCCTTGAAGGCGTCCGAGGAAAGGTTTCAGATTCTTGTTGAGAACGCGCATGACGGTATCATTTCCACCACTGCTGACGGCGTCATCCAGTTCGCCAACCCGCGAATGAAAGAGATTCTCAAAGATCCCCAACCTGAAGGAAAGCCTCTGGGCACATATTTTGATGACGAAAACACGAAGATCCTCGGCGAACACCAGGCCCTGCGCCGAACGAGTGAGAGCGTGACTTCCTATATCACGCTTACGGATGCAGAAACGAACCCTCATCAGATGGTAGTGAGCAGCACCCCGTACTTCGACAAGGACAAAAATCTGAAAGGCTCAATCGGGGTCTTTACTGATGTCAGTGAATTGAAACGGCTCGAGGCGCAGCTTCAACAATCGCAGAAAATGGAAGCTATAGGCACTTTGGCAGGCGGCATTGCGCACGATTTCAACAACATTTTGAGTGGCGTGCTTGGATACGCTTCGCTCATCCAGAAACACGCAGGAGAAGACCCCCAATTGAATCACTACGCGGATATGATCCACAAGAGCGCCGAGCGCGGAGCGGCTCTTGCCGGCCATTTGCTCGGCTTCTCGCGCAAAGGCAAGCAAGTCGTACGTGATCTGGACGTCCACATGCTCATAGACGAACTGGTTGATATTCTCTCCCGGACCCTTGATCGCAAAGTTACTCTCGTCACCAGGAAAAACGCACAGAGGAGCTCTGTAGAAGGAGATCCTGGTCAGATTCAGCAAGTCCTCATGAATCTCTGTCTCAACGCGAACGATGCCATGCCTCACGGTGGCCGCCTGTTGATCACCACCGATCTTGTTGAAATCGATGAAGCCTCCTGCCGGCAGTACGAAGGGTTGGCGCCGGGAACGTTTCTCCAAATCACCGTAGAAGATACGGGCGAAGGCATGAGCCAGGACCTCAAGCGCCGCGTGTTCGAGCCCTTCTTCACCACGAAGGAGGAGGGGAAGGGCACAGGGTTGGGTCTCTCCATGGTGTACGGCACGGTGAAGAGTCACGGGGGACTTGTCAGGCTCTACTCTGAAGTTGGGCACGGTTCGACCTTCATCGTCCTGCTTCCACTCAAAACCCAAGTATTCGAAAAACCGAGTCGACCCGCAAAGAAAATGGCGCCCGCAGAAGCGGGAACAATTCTGATCGTAGACGACGAGGACGTGGTCCGCGATCTCCTTTCCGAGATGCTCCAGCACCTCGGCTATGAAACCATCGTGGCTCGAGACGGCCTGGAAGCCGTGGACCTCTATCGAGAGCGGTACAATGAAATCGATCTCGTGTTCCTCGACATGATCATGCCGCGATTGAGCGGAAAAGAAACCTTTATCGAAATGAAAAAGATCAGGCCCGATGTCCGGGTCATCCTTTCCACAGGATTCAGTCGCAACGGAACGGTCCAGGATGTCCTGGACCAGGGTATCCTGGGATTCATTCAGAAACCGTACAGCCTGGACCAATTGTCCGCGTCTATTTCCGAAGCGTTCCAGCAGAAAACCCTCGTGGATTGACCGGGCCGAGTGCCCTCATCGGTTTTGCCCCGTTGCAGCCTACCGTTATCCTTTGAAGCTCGTACGAGAAACGATCGGTCGGGGTCCGGAACTGAGGGCCCGCGCCGGCTCCTCCCCGGAATCCCCTGCAAAGAATAGGTGGACGAGGGGTGCCCCTTCCTCGGGAGGGCCTTTACCCGGTCCGCGCCCCGAGCGCGCCGCGGGAAACCTGAAACCGGGCACACGCGGTTTAGGAGAGGAGGCTCACTTCGAGGATACGTTTCGTTTCCTCGCGGACGGGAGCCTCCCTGCTGCGACGAATCCCCGGTATCCAGAGAATGCGATCTCCCTTTACCAGAAGGGGAATCTCGCGCCTCTGCCTCAGGGGCACTTTGAGATCGATCAGCAGGTCTTTGAGCTTGCGAGATCCCCGCATGCCCCAGGGCCTGAACCGATCCCCGGGCCGGGGTGATCGGAGAATCAGGGGAAAGGGAACGTGCTCCAGATCGAAGAGCGCGGTAGTGCGACCGTCCAGGTCCTCGAATGGAGCTTTTGTACGCGTAACCATCCGGAATCGTATCGTCATTCCAGTATCTGGAAGCTCCACGGCGCCGGGACCCTCAACGGAGAGCTCCATGGGGGAAGAGCTTTCAATTGCCTCTCCCTTCATCAACCGCAGTCGACCGTATTCCCTGAGGAGGGTGAGGCCTCCGGGAAGATCCAGCCGGCCCGAAGGATTTTCACTCCGGAGCATCCCCAGGATCGATTCCAGGTGAGTCCGGGCCCAGCGGGTCTCAGGTCCGGAAAGATCGTACAGGGATGTCAGGATGACGCGTGCCGCCAGTACCCCCGGCGCGTTGGCGAGCTGCGCGCCGTTGATTTCCAGACCGTTGTCAATGCGCGAGACCAGGGCCGACCACAATTTGGCCGCCTCTTGATCGAGGTAATCCTCCTCTTCCCGAACTAGGTCCAGGGTTCGCTCCAGCGGCTTTTCGAAGCTGGGAAACCGCTCTCGAACAACCAGAAGGAGTCGGTTTCGAACGAAATTTCTGTCAGTCTCCGTTCCGAGGTTCGTGGGGTCGATCACATAGGGGATATGTTCATCCTCGAGGAATCCGAGCACCTCCTGTCGGGGTATTCCGATGAGAGGACGTACGATTCTGCCTCTCACCGGGAGAATACCTCTGAGTCCGGTCAAGGAGGACCCTCGAAAAATACGCAGAAAGAATGATTCAAGGGCATCTTCCCTCTGATGGGCGGTTGCTATGACCTCGGCTCCACAAGAAATTCTTGCGTCTTCAAAAAACGCGTACCTGGCCTTGCGACCCGCCTCCTCGAGGCTTACGCCTTGCTCTGCAGCAACGCGCCGAACGTCGACGCGCCTCACCTCCACCTTGAGGCCCATCTCAACCGCCATGGTGCGCACAAACTCGGCTTCTTTCGCGGATTCGGCACGCAGTCCGTGGTCCATATGCGCGACAGCGACCCAGCATGACAGCACGGGGCTCAGACGCGTCAAGAGATGCAATAGGGCTACGGAATCCGGTCCCCCCGATACCGCCGCGATCACTCCGGAGCCGGGACGAATCATCCTGTGCCGTGCAATCTCGGCCTTGACCTTCTCAATCAGACTCCGTGCACCAACAGACTCGTTCATGGGTCAAGTATAGCAGATCGATTCAAGACCGGTGGACGTACGCTTGAAAAGCGGGCTGCGCGATAAGCTCGTCGCATCTGTCCGCAGGGGGCGGGAGTCGGTCCGCTAAGACGCGTCCCCTCAGGGAACCAACCGGTTTTCTTGTTCGTCTCTTCCAACGGCAATCGAGGCGCAAGGGGCTTCTTTTCTTGATCTCGTGCCGGAAAAGAAAGTAAGCTTTATAAGAGAATACGGACGCGCAGGTCGCCAAACGAGTTTTCCCGGGTGAATTGCCCAGTGCCGGTGAGGGGGATTCAGGTGCCGGAACCGAGGAGTCCTGGATCGATCACGCGGATACTTCTGCTGCGCGTGAAGGAGTACCGGCTCGTGAATTCCCCGTGATTTTGGGAAGAAAAGGCCGGAAGGAAATGAGACTTAAAAGAATTCTTTTCTGCACGGATTTCTCTGAAAATTCCCGGCCCGCGCGTGGGCATGCGGTCGAATACGCGGACGCGTTCGGGGCAAAACTCCTGATCCTCCATGTGATCAATTCATCGCAGATCGGATATCCGTCCCTGGAAGAGACCGTGCCGGTGGACATTAGAGAGGTGCTGGAAAAGATACAG
>JARRRG010000015.1:0-18247 GCA_037380965.1 Deltaproteobacteria bacterium | reverse complement strand
CGGAAGACGGTGGGAGACGTTGATGTCTATTCCCGCATAGGAATCCCGGCCAATGAAATCGTCCGTTTCGCGGAGGAGGAATCGGTTGACCTGATCATCGTGGGAACTCATGGATGGACCGGCTTTCAACACCTGATCGTGGGGAGCACCGCGGGAAATGTGGTGAGGACGGCCTCTTGCCCTGTTCTCACCGTACGAGCACCCATCGCAGACGCGACCGATTCGAGCTGATTCCGCTTCCACAAAGAGGGAGCTTCAAGATCTCTGTCCGCCGTTTTCGGACACTGCTCTTCAATCAGTCCGCGTGGCTCAGGCTCACTCAAAGAGATGCCCGGGCAGATGAAACAGGCGGATTGCGTTGCGCGTCGTGGTGCGCGCGACCTCATCGAGGGATACGATTCTGACCTCTGCGACCTTCCGAGCGGTATAAAGGATATTCGCGGGCTCATTGGTCTTTCCCCGTCTCGGCTCGGGGGAGAGGAACGGACAGTCCGTTTCCACGAGAAGTCTATCCGCCGGAAGACTTTTCACAATTGACCGCAGCTTCTCATTTTTCTTGTACGTGATCGTGCCCGGGATCGATATGTGAAATCCGAGGGCGATGGCCCGCTCGGCATCCTGCTCATTGCCGGAGAAGCAATGGATGACTCCACCGGCCGGGAACGGCGCGGCCTGTTCGAGCATGGTCAGTCCCTGTTCGTACGCGTTCCTCAGGTGGATCACCACCGGCCTGCCCAGCGACTTCGCAAGGAACAATTGCTCGTGAAACACCGCTTTTTGCACAGATTGCGGTGACAGGTTTCTAAAGAAATCAAGCCCAATTTCGCCGTACCCCACCACTTTGGGGTGCGCCGCGGATTGCTCCATTTCGTGGAGCGCGGCTTCACTTACCTCTTTTGCATTGTGGGGATGAAATCCGACTGAAGCAAAAACCTGCTCGAACCGATCCGCGATCTCGAGTGCACGCTGCACGTCATCCAGGTCGATGCCTACGGTAATGATCGCGGCCACCCCGGCTTCTGCCGCGCGTTTCACAACCGCGTCCACATCATTGACAAGGGGCTCAAGTTCGAGATGCGCGTGGGAATCCACAAGAATGGAGCCATCCCCAACAGGCGCAGGCGGGTCAGACATCATATTGTCTCCAGAGGCGGTTCCTCATCGGTGGGCTCGGGCTGCTCGCCGGGGGGGAGCTCAGCCGGGAGCTGAGGTGCCAATCGTGTGAACGGACTTCTTGAAGCGGCCCTGTGGCGCGTGAGTGCTCCATCATCGGACGCGCGTTCCAGATAAGGGAGCGGCCAACCTCACGGCCTTCACGTGTCCCGAAATCCTGTCGCACAACAACCTCGCAACGCGGGAATCCGGAGGTGACGCCGAGCCGGCACACTCTTGAGAGCACTTCTCTCCACTGGATCGGGGGCTTTCTCCCCCATCCCGTGCTTCCCCCTCGTGACCCGGCAACGCTCGCTCACGCTAATGGATGTATTCACCTGGGAGCAGCGAGGAACCATGAGAAAGGATAGATCTCAGAACATCCGGTTCGATAACGCTCATCTTGGTATGTTCGTCGATCTTGTCCGCTATGAAAGTCACGAGCCGTTCAAAATCCCGTTTGGTGATAACGGGAACATCTTCACCCCGGTCGGATGCCGAGTAATCCAGAGCGGTAAAATTCCCCGTGCGGGGGTTTACTTCCCCGGAGAACTGCACGACCTCCACATTGTCGCTCACGGTGGTGCGCCCCACTATTGCCAGCCCACGGCGGCGCGAAAAATAGAGCATCACCACCTTATAGATGCCTTGCGACTGCAACAGTTCAAAAGGGTTCATCTCTTACCTTCCCCCCCAGATCAGGAGGATGTCACGATTCACAATCAGTGTGAAACAACGTGCTCCTCTCATCCCGCGCCTTCCCGATTGCCGAGCACGCTGTCGAGACTGTTCTGAACGTCTCGTCGGGAGCTTCCGCGTTACCTGACACCCTACCTGAAAGCCACCCCACTTGATTCAGTTCTCGTGCGGCGGCACGCCAAGTGGCCCTGAGCCAAGATTTTTACTATGAAAAAGTAAGGAATTCGACATCCCTTGATTGACTGTACCAACATGCGCGGCCTCGTGTCAAGGAATCTGAGCGAGGCAGATCACGACCAGCCCTGTGTGGAATATTCACATGACGGCATCGCAGGGAATGGTCTGCTCGATACGTCCCGCACACCGCTGAGAGGGGGTTCCAGAACAACTTTCGCCAGGCTCAACCTCCACCGACCTGCCAATCGATCGATCGCGAATGAGCATACTGCCTCTTGAGCGCATTTCCCTCTTTCTGCTATTATAGAAGATCTATCTCAGAAGAATTCTTGTCCCAAGAATTCCTTTGCCCAATAGTGGAGTGCGATGTTATTCGATACCATTGCCAGATCTCCGAGACGATCGGAGGAGAGATGAAGAAGATCGTGTTTGGACGGTGGGGCAACGCCCTCAAGGACCAACGGCACGGAACCGGTGAAGCGCCGGACGAGATCGGCGTGCAATTTCCGTCCACCGAAGGTTTCCCCGAGAATGTTGCGGCATTGATGAGCGGCAAGGGTTTTCTCCTTTTCGATGAAGGCCTTAATCTTGTGCCAATGATGCGGGAATATGTGAGGCAAATCCAGGCCAAGTACTGTTGTGGGCGATGTCTGACCGGTATCAAAGGCACCAAGATGCTCCTTCTCACTCTCGACCGGATCATAAGTGGTGAGGGCAAGGAGGAGGATCTCGCGCTCCTGGAACGTGTGGCGAATGTCCTCGATGATGCGGCCCGGTGTTCGGTGTGTCAGAGTGCGGGCGAATTGATCACGGACAGTCTTGCTCATTTCAGGGACCAGTTCGTGCGCGCAGTGGAATCAGGGTGCGGTCCGGATACCACCACCTACCTCTCGAAGATCTCGGCGCCGTGCATGACGACGTGCCCATGTCATATCAATATTCCCTTATACGTGGAAAAGCTCCAGGATGTCCGGTACGAGGAATCCCTCGAGATCATTCGCGGGGAAATGCCGCTGCCCGGAATCACCGGGAGAGTGTGCCCGGCCCCTTGTGAAAAGGCTTGTACGCTCGCCAATATGGGCAAGGCCCCCGTTCCGATCAAGGTCCTCAAGAGGGTGGCCGCGGACTACGAGATGACCCAAGATTCCGCCGCCGCTTGAAAAAAAGGAACTGGAGGGCGCGCCGGTTGCAGTGGTGGGAGCTGGCCCAGCCGGGCTTTCCGCAGCCTATTATCTGAATCGTCTCGGCCACCCGGTTACCATATTCGAGGCTCTCCCTCTTTCCGGCGGCATGGTCGGAGTGGGAATACCTCCGTATCGCCAACCGCGTGGCGTTCTGAAGCGAGATGTTGACATCATCGTCAATCTGGGTGTCACCCTCGAGGAGGGCCGGCGTCTGGGAAACGATTTTTCCATCCAGGATCTCTTCGAGCAGGGATTTAAAGCCGTATTTCTGGGAATTGGCTCGCATCAGTCCGTGTCCCTGGGTATTAAAGGAGAGGACGATCGGATCGGGGGGGTTTTCAGAGGCGGCATTAATTTCCTGAGGGATATCAACCTGGGCCGGGAGATTGAGGTGGGAGACCGCGTAATTGTCGTGGGCGGGGGAAACACGGCTATCGATTGCGCAAGAACCTGCCTGCGGATGGGAGCCGCGGAGGTTCAAGTAGTCTACCGGAGGACCGAGAAGGAGATGCCGTCGGACCCGCGTGAAGTGGAGGATTCGATCGAAGAAGGAATCGTTTTCCACTTTTTGACCCAACCAGTCGAGATCCTTTCCGAGCAAGGACGGATGACCGGCCTGAAGTGTATCCGGATGGAACTGGGGGAACCCGACCAATCCGGCCGAAGACGACCCGTTCCCGTAGAAGGCTCGGAATTCGAAATCGAAGCCGATACGCTGATTCCCGCTATCGGGCAAAAATCGAACCTGGAGTTTCTCTCGCCCGAGGACGGCATCGAAATCACCCGGCGAGGCACGATCAAGGTCGATCAATACAGCATGATGACAACCCGCCGCGGAGTATTTGCCGCGGGGGATGCAGTGAGCGGGCCGCTGACCGTTGTCCATGGAGTGGCTGGCGGAAAACGGGCCGCGAGATCCATTCATGAGTACATTACGCATGGAGAGTGCGTTATATCGGACGAAGACCGGATGGAAGGCATCCTGGCGGAAATAGAAAAGGATCGTACCGTCCCGGTGACGCCTCGGGCCGAAAGCCGGGCAAGTTCCAGTATACCTCCGAAGAAGCTGGACATGCGGGAACGATTGTCTACATTCGAGGAAGTGGAATCCGGACTTACCCAATACGGCTCTTTTATCGAGTCGAGCCGTTGTCTCCGTTGCTTTCACCTTGTGATGGTAGGCCTCCGTGAGTGATCGAAGATACAAAGGCCTCCAGTGGCATGAGCAGTTCAAGCTTCATATTCAACGATCCGCCGCGGCGTGAGCATCTCGTAAGGTTGGGGACGAAAAATGCCCGTTGTGACCATAGACAACGTTGAAATTCAGACTCCGGAAGGGTCTACCATCCTTGAAGCTGCCGAGTCAGCCGGCATCTGGATTCCGACCCTCTGCTTTTATCCCAAGACGAGTCCGTCGGACGCCTGCCGGATGTGCGTAGTGCAGATCGAAGGACTCGATCGACCCATGACGTCCTGCAACACGGTCGCGGTAGACGGCATGCGTGTCAGCACGGATACCCCCAAGGTCAGGGCCATGCGAGAGGAAGTCATGAAGCTTATCCTCATGGACCATCCGCTCGAATGCCCCACATGCCCGGCAGGGGGAGAATGCGACATCCAGAATCTGACGTACCGACTGGGTATTTACGGCACGGATTTTCCGCTCGAGGTTCGTGACGTGCCGGTAGTTCGGCACTGGCCGCTGATCGAATACAATCAGAACCTGTGCATCACGTGTCTTCGGTGCGTAAAGGTCTGCCACGAGGTCATCGGGGCCAGCGCGTTGATTCTCAGGGGGCAAGGCTATGACGCTCGGATCGACACCCATGATGGAGGCGTCCTCAACTGTGACTTTTGCGGGGAGTGCGTGGAAGCATGTCCCGGCGGGGCAATGGCCAACAAGGTCTTCAAGCGATGGGCCCGCTCCTGGGAGCTGAGAAAGGTCCCCACTGTCTGCCCCCTTTGCTCCGCGGGCTGCCGGATGGAGATGAACGTCAAGGACAACCGTGTCTTTCGCATAACCACCGACATCGATTCACACAACAAGGGGACCCTTTGTGTCGGCGGACGGTTCGGTTACGATCTGATCCATAGTGAAGAGCGGTTGCTGACACCGATGGTCCGTGACTCGGGCGAATTGCGCGGCACGTCCTGGGATGAGGCGATTGGTTTCGTTTCCGCCCAGCTCCGCAGAATTATTGACGAGTCAGGTCCCGAGAGCGTGGTCGGTCTTGCATCGCCGCGGCTGACCAATGAAGATTGTTACGCGTTCCAGAAATTCTTCAGGGCCGTTATCGGCACCAACAATGTGGACAGTGAGGCCCGTTTCAGTGTGCTCCGGGTTCAGCGCGCGTTCGAGTTAACCTGCGGCATCAAGGGCATGACCAATACTCTGGAAGAACTGCTCCAAACAGGCGTTATCTTCGTTGTGGGCACGGATCCCCTCGAAGAAACCCCGGCCCTCGGATGGAAAGTCAAGGCCGCGGCCCGGCGTTACGACAGCAATGTCATCATGGCCAATTCTCGAGCGACAAGCCTCGATCCTTTCGCCAAGGTGCGCTTGAGACTGCGTCCCTATTCGGAGAGCGATCTCGTCCTGGGGATGATGAAGATCATTCTCGATCTCGATTTGTGGGACAGCGAGTTCGTTCGGGCTTCGACGACCCATTTCCTCCCCATGAAGAACCTGCTGGACAAGATTTCGTTAAAGGGCATTTTGAAGAGTACCGGTCTCCTCCAGGAGGATCTCGAAGAAGCGGCCCGGATGTTCGCGGAGGCAAAGGATGCCTCCATCATATTCGGCGGGGACGTGATTCTTCAGGAGAACGGTCTTCAATGCGTGATGAACCTCGCCAACCTCGTGCTCCTCACGGGGAACATCGGACGGCCGAACGCGGGACTGTACCCGATTTTCGAGAAAGGGAACATTCTCGGCCTGTGTGACATGGGAGTTCTTCCGGAATACCTGCCGGGATACCAGGAGGCCGCGGCCGGCAGAGATACGTTCGAAGGAGTTTGGCGTACAGGACTCCCCTACGGGAAGGGTCTGACGGTACCGGAGATGGTGCGCGGTCTCGAATCGGGGCAAGTGCGGGCGGTGTACCTGGCCGGGGCAGATCCCGTGACTGATTATCCCAATGCCGGCCGACTCGAATCCGCGTTGGAAAAGGCCGAATTGCTGGTCGCGCAAGATATCTTTCCCAGCCCTTCGGCTCGCAAAGCCCATTGCGTCTTTCCCGCGGCTTCCTTCGCGGAGAGAGATGGAACCATAACGAGTATCGAGCACCGCGTGCAGAGGCTGAATCAGGTATTGCCGCCGCCCGGTGAGGCCCGCCCGGACTGGAATATTTTGGAAGAGCTGGCCACCGCGCTCGGAAGACCCATGGGGTACTTCAGCGCCCGGGACATATTCAGGGAAATGGCGCTTACCGTACCGTTTTACCGGGGACTGAGGTTGCGAGACCTTGAAGGGGATGGGACGATCGTTACTCCCTTTAGCGCCCACTCCGAGTCGCTGCGAGGTGGCAGGCCGTACGCGTTTGCGCCGGTCAGGACCGTCGAAGCTCCAGTGAGACCTGACGCGGCGGATTATCCCTTTGAGATGATGGCGGGTCGCAGCCTGTATCACTTTGGTTCGATGTCGACGAGGTCGAAGAATCTCCAGGAACTCTGTTCCGAGGGGTTTGTGGAGATCAGTAACGAAGACGCGGCGGAGTTGGGCGTAAAGGAAGGCGATCCCGTAGAGGTTCGGTCTCCCAATGGCGCCTTCGTTGCGCCGGTCAAGCCGTCCGGGAATGTGGGTCGAGGCATGGTTTTTGTCCCGACCAATTTCCCGAGTCTTGGCGTGTACAGACTTTTTGAGGAAAATACTACGGTTTGCAGAGTGAGCCTCAGTCGTGCTCACAATCCCGCTGTGTAACGAGTGGACAACGAATCTGTCGAAGCGGTGCGGTCGCTGGATGTGTCCGCATCGGGTCGAGGATCGACATAAAATCAGGTCCATGACAAGGAGGTTGGAATGAGGGCCGGTGAACAGCCAAAGGCGAAGATACTGATCATTGACGATGAACAGATCGTCCATGAAAGCGTTCGTAGGATTCTCGAGATAGAGGGGTATAGGGTGGAGGGGGCTTTTCGGGTAAAGGACGCTCTTGATCTCCTGAAAAGGGAAGACTACGACCTTGTCCTCTCCGACCTGATGATGCCGGACGAAAGCGGCATGAAAGCCGTAGAAGCCGTTGCACGCGATCATCCCTATTGCGGGGTGGTCATGTTCACCGGCTTTGCGACAGTCGAATCGGCAGTGGAATCAATGAAACTCGGCTCTTTGGACTATCTCCCCAAACCCTTCACGCCCGAAGAGCTCCTGGAAGTCGTGGAACGTGCGCTTTCCAGGGTGTACAAGTCGAGACGGGACCGAGAAATCGAGGACACGTACTCGGAGGCGGAAAAGGCGATAAAGTCCAGCCTGGATCTGAAAGAGATCCTGAACCTGATCTGCGGCAGCGTGGTCCGGTTGTTGCAAACGAAGGCCAGCGCCCTGTATATGTACAAGAAGCAGGATCAAACCCTTGAAATCGTGGCATCCAAGGGCCTGAACCAGGAATATATTGAAAAGGGCGTCTTGGATGCGACCGAGAGCCTTCCCCAGGTCCTCCAGGCCGACGGTCCGCTTCTCACGGAGGACTCGGCGTTCGATTCGCAGCTCCAGTATCCTGAAGCCGCGAGAGAACAGGGCTATGTCGCTATTTTGTCGATTCCTCTCAAGGTCAAAGAAGCGGTCCTGGGAATTCTCAGACTCTACAGTAGTGACAAGAGATCGTTCAGCGACGATGAGATAGATATACTCAAAAAATTCGCGGAACAGGGATCGCGCGCTATCGAGAACGCCTTGTCTTATGAGCGGGTGCGCAGCGACATCAAAGACATCAAACAGCATATCCCGGAACCAGTGGCGCAGAAGATCAATCAGTAGACCCGACGTGTGCCCGACTCCAGTCATGAGCTGCCTTTGCCCCGACAAAGGGCGTCCCGGGCCGTTGTAAGCGCCGGGGACACGGACGGCGAGCTGACCCGACGGGCTGTCATTTCATTCGGCAGGAGAGGGGAAAGATGGAAAAAAGGAGAGGCAAGATTCTGGTTCTCGACGACGAGCAGATCGTTCTGGATAGCGTTACCCGAGTCCTGGAAGAGGAAGACTACGAGATAGCAACCTGTCGGAAGGGGCAAGAGGCCGTGGAGGCCCTCAAAGGAGGAGGCTTCGACATCCTGATTACCGACCTGAAAATGCCGGGAATGGATGGGCTTCAGGCCATGGAAGCGCTGGCCGAGGTGGACCCCGATCTCTCGATGATCATGCTAACCGCCTATTCGACGGTCGACTCCGCAGTCAAAGCCATGAAGCTGGGCGCGGTCGATTATATCAAGAAGCCCTTCACGCCCGAACAGCTTACGGATCTGGTCGAAAAGGTCATGGAGGATCGAAAAACGCGATTCGAACGGCGGTACCGGGATGACACCTTCGATGAGCTCAAAACAGCTATTGCCACTACGCTCAATCTCAAGGAAGTACTCGACCTCATCGTCCAGGGAGTCGTAAAGGTGATGAAGGTCAAAGGAAGCACGTTGAGTCTCCTCGACAGGAATCGCGAGCATCTCAGAGTCTTTGCTCATCACGGAGTGAGCAAGAACTATGTTGAAAAAGGGCCCCTCGACGCGTCCAAGAGCATCGGAGAGACGATTCTGAGCGGAAAGTACGTCAGCGTCAAAGACGCCTCGTCCGACCCTCGGGTCCAGTATCCCCGCGAAGCGATGCGGGAAGGTGTTGTCTCGATTCTGAGCGTGCCTTTGATCGTCAGAAACAAGGTGATCGGCGCGCTTCGGGTGTACACGGGAGAGGAAAAGGAATTTACTGAGGAGGAAATCAACTTCCTTTACGGCTTTGCCGAGCAGGTGGCAATGGCCGTTGAAAACGCGCGCTCGTACGAGGACGTGAAGGACGAGTACGAGGCCCTCAGAGATGACCTGTGGGATTATTTCGATAAAGACGGGTGGCTTTGAAAGCTCGAGACCCATTCGACGAGTGATCCCGGTCGAAAGTTCGGTCTGAAATAGACAGGATTCTCGACTCGCGGACACAAAAAGGGCTTTACCGCCGTCGCAAGCATGCGAACAGACGTAAGGGGAGGTGGCGATTGTGAGAACCAGCACATCCCCGGGCGGATCCGGAACATCGGGGACCGGACTCAGCAACGACAATCAAATTAGGCCCGAATGGCTTGCTGTCAGCAAGCAGCGCCGGAGATTTTCCTTGTCGTTCAAGAACAGGATTCTCATCAGTACGCTTCTGGTGGTGATCGGTGGGGTCATCTTGATCGGCACCATCCTTCAGATCGTTGTCTTTCCTCGGCTCGAGGATGAAATCTCGGTGATCACCAATCTGAAGTTAATCCATCTGTTTGCAGCCATCGTCGTTGTCGTGATGAGTTGGGCCTTCATCGAGATGATATCCAAGAGAATCACCCTGCCGCTCAGGGAACTCACCAGACGGGCTGACCAGATCAGCCGGGAGGCGGGAAAAACCTTCTTGACGTCAAACGCCGGGTATGACCAATGCTTGGAGACGGACACGGAAGAGCAAGAGGATGAAGTGGTCCAGGGGGACGAGATCGCTCAGCTCAAAACCTCTTTTTACCGGATGCTGGCTCATCTGAAAGCCTCGGAAGCCCGTATACGAGAGTCGGAGGAACGATACCGTTTCCTTTTCGACAATGGGCCTTTCCCCCTGTTCGTGCTCGATCCGGATGACATGAAGATCCTCGACGTAAACGAGGGCGCAGAGAAGGAGTACCAGTACACGAGAAAAGAACTGCTCGGCATGAACTTCTGGGAATTGGGACTGCCCGCGGATCATGAAAAGAGTGACAGACTCGTCCAGGAGCTCGCCATAAACGAGGATCCGCTCATGCCGGTGCTCCAACACAGGCGCAAGGACGGCTCTCCTTTCATTATCAACTTGCAGGCTCGCTTGAGCTGCTGGAAGGGTCAGCAGGCGATCATTGCCGCGGTTTGGGACGTTACCGAAAAACTGGAGCGGGAAGCCAAGCTTGTCCAAACAGGAAAGATGGCGACTCTCGGTGAGATGGCTACCGGAATAGCCCATGAGCTGAATCAACCGCTCAACGTTATAAAACTGGGTTCGGACTTCCTGCTGAAAAACATCAGAATGGGTCGCACGATCTCCCAGGAGGACCTCGCACGGACGGCTCACGAGCTGGGAGCCAATGTGGATCGAGCCGCGCATATCATCGGCCACCTCCGAGAATTCGGACGCAAGGCCGAACTGAGCATGAGTCCGATCAGCATCAACACTCCGGTACGAGGTGTCTTTACCTTGCTTGGAACGCAGTTCCGAAAGATAGGAATCACATGTGAGCTCTCCCTCAGTGAGGACCTTCCCAACATTCTCGGAGACGAAAACCGACTCGAACAAGTCTTCATCAATCTCGTGCTCAATGCCCGCGACGCCATGCTCCAGCGAGAGAAGGAATCCGGCCCCACGGCGAAACAGGTGGAGAAGATTCTTACGGTCAAGTCCTTTCTCGAAGAAGATCGAGTAGTGGTCACCATTGCCGATACGGGAACCGGACTGCCGCCTTCTCTCAAGGCCAGGATATTCGAGCCGTTCTTCACGACGAAAAAGGTCGGCGAAGGAACGGGACTCGGACTCTCCATCAGCTACGGGATTATCAAGGAGCACCACGGCACCATCGAGGTGGACGGCCAGGATCGCCAACACGGTGCCACATTCCGTTTGACGTTTCCTGTCTTGGATGAATCAGCGGAGACCAATTATGATGAAAATTCTAGTCTGTGACGACGAAGAAAGCATCCGCAATATGATGCGGCTCACACTCGAGCTGGACGGCTATCAGGTCTTCACTGCGGCAGACGGTCCGAGCGGACTGGAAACGTTCAAGAAGCAATCGCCCGATATTGTCCTGCTCGACGTCAGAATGCCGGGGATGGATGGACTCGAGCTCTTGGACCATATCAAATCGATCGAGCCTGATACTGAGGTGATCATTATCACTGGCCACGGCGACATGCAGATGGCCATCGAATGCATGCGTAAGAAGGCGTCGAATTTCCTGACAAAGCCCTTGAGCGAAGAGCTTCTCTCGGTGGCACTGAAGCAAGCCAATGAAAAACTTGCCCTGAAGAAGAAGATCAAGGATTACACGCAGAACCTGGAAACCCTTGTCCGAGAAGCCAATGTTGAGCTCGAAAAGGCCTACCAGTTCAGGGAAAACCTTATCGAGAACTCGCCTGACGCCATCATGTCCGTTCGAAAGGGCGGGGAAATCGTCATCTACAATTCCGCCGCGGAAAGACTCCTCGGGTATACCAAGGACGCGGTTATCGGGAAGATGAATATCGTGGACTTCTACCCGCCGGGCCAGGCCAAACAGATCATGAAGCATTTGAGATCCAGAGACTTTGGAGGACCCGGGATACTTGAAAAAAGTGAGATGCTGGTCATTGACAAGAATGGCCGCGAGATCCCCGTATATCTGTCCGCGGCTATCCTTTACGAGCGCGGTCAGGAGTCGGGATCGGTCGGCATCTTCACCGACCTCAGGGAGATCAAGGCTCTCGAAAAACAGCTCTTGCGATCGGAGAAGCTCTCTTCCCTCGGAAAGCTTTCCGCAGGGATCGCACACGAGATCAATCAGCCCCTGACAGGGGTGCTCACCTTTGCATCTCTGCTCAAGAGACGGTTCCAGAATGACGAGTCCGTCGGCAAGGACCTCGATATCATCGTCAGAGAAACCCAGCGGATTCGGGGTATTGTCCAGGGCATCTTGGACTTCGCCAGAGAGACCCCGATGCAAAAGACCCGCGTGCGGATCGAGAGTGTTCTCGATCAAACCCTTGGTATCATCGTGCACCAGGAGCGTTTCTTCGGGATCACCCTCAACAAGGAATACGATGCCTCCATTTCCGAGGTGGTCGTCGATGAGAGTCTCATGGAGCAAGTCTTCATGAATATTATCCTTAACGCGGTGGATGCCATGAACGGCTCGGGCACCCTCACGATTAAGACGCACACTGTCAAGAAATGGCTGGTGATTGAATTTCAGGACAGTGGCTGCGGTATGCCTGAATCAATGATCGACAAGATCTTCGATCCTTTCTTCACCACCAAAGATTCCACCGAAGGGATGGGAATGGGGCTCGGCTTGGCGGTCAGCTATGGAATCGTCAAGAATCATAACGGCGAAATCGAGGTGGCCAGTAAGGAGGGGGAAGGGACCACATTCAGCGTGCGGTTGCCCCTGGACGACCAGGCACCCTCATGAAATCGCGAGACTGCCGTAACGAATATCCCGCCGGGCCTCGTGAATCTCACCCAACCTTGATTTCGGCACGACTCCGGCACCAACAACCATTCCCCTCGTGATGTCCGTTTTCGTATGCAGGTGGGGTTCTCCCGTTGCGGGCCGGAGCCGGTCGGGCACCGGGCCGACCTTCCCCGGAAGTAGCCCTGACGGAATGCAGAGCATTACCCTGACGAAAAGGTACGCCTCAAATACGGTCAAACCCTTGGGCTGGTCTTCTCCGGCTGGTTCGATTGTCCCGATGGAAGTGCCGCCAGCATCAGTGCTGTCAGCCGCGGGCATTGTCAAACCCGCAGTGCTACCAACAAACGCGTTTTATTAAGAAATGACCTCTACAACCCCAGTCCGAGGCCGGGGAAGAGAGCGCCTCCGCCGATGTAGAGACCCACAACCGTCAAGAGTGCGCCTGCGGCCTTTTTCACAAATAAATTGGCCAAATGGAGCCTCTGTGATCCCAACAGGTGCCTGGCTGCTCCGGCCGAAGTACCTACCGCGACGATAAGCAGACAATGCCCGATTCCGTAAAAGAGCATCATCAGCCCCCCAAAGAAAGCTCCCTTGACGGGAATTATACTCACGATAAGCAGAAGCGCCGGTCCGGTACAGGGGAGTGAGACAAGGCCGAACAGGAACCCGAAAAGCGCGGCTCCCAGAAACCCGGTGTATTTCGGCAGCTTGTCCTGTGAGATGGGCAGGGATATCTGAAACAGGCCCATGAAATGAAGGCCCAAAAGAATGCAAATTGCCGCCACTACGTAGATCATGTACGGGGATTGAAGAAACGGAGCCGCGGCCAAGCCCACCGTGAAGAGAAGCGCGAGCTCGAGGCTGAAGCCGATGACGAATACTATCGTCAGGAGAAAAGATCTGCCCGCGGTCATATCCTTGCCCATCCCCCCGATAAATCCTATGAGCAGCGGGACCATGACCAGGACACAGGGATTCATGGCGGTGAGCGCCCCACCCGCAAAGGATCCCCCTGCCGCAAGCCATATGCTCCCCGAAGAAATCCACTGTTGAATGACCGAAAAGATTGACTCCATTCCCACGCTCCTTATTCGCGTTTACACACCTGCCGAGGTGAAGCTGCTCGGCTCTTCTCCCGACGTACCATCAGATTGAAGTATGGCACAGCCGGGCAGTCGATTTACCAGTTGGCTCGCGGACGATTGCGAGGTATCTGCGGTGCCACAGGCTGAGGAATCTGCGCGCGCGGTCCTCCTTTGAGAACCGGCGGGGCAACTCCCATCTTTGCGAAAATCTGTGCTATTTGCTCCCGCTCGAGAGTCCCCTCGTTTCTGACAAACTCCTTGCCGCTCGGCATGAGAAACACCTGGGTGGGCATCATTCTGATTCTAAAGGCCCTCACGAGCCTTTTGTTCGTGTCCATGTCCACAGTCATGACAATGGCTCTATTCCTGTAGGCCTTGGCCATGTCCTTGAGGATCGGCTTCATGTATTTGCACGGCTTGCACCAACCCCTCCCAAATTCAAGGAGAATGGGGACTCGTTGGGCCAAGAGCGCCTCGAGATCTATTCGCGGTCCAGTGGCCGCGCTCTGGTCCAGATTGCCCCACGCGATCACGGTGATCAAACAAGCCCAAAATATGTACGATTTCCTCATCCCGTAACGACCTCCTCAGCACGTATTCCGGCCATCCATTTCAATACGTCCGCTTCCTTTGGCACCTTCCCGGCAACTTTCACAACCCCGTCGATCACCAGCGCCGGGGTCATAAAAACACCATAGTCGGCAAAAACCTTGATGTCCTCGATCTTGACGACATCGGCATCGATTCCCCGGTCTTTCACGATTCCCGTAACCAGGTCATAGAGTTTGTTACATTTGGCGCATCCAACGCCCAAGATTTCGACTTTCATGATTTCCTCCGTCGATATCCCAGCTCTTGTCTGGGTAGTTTACCTCGCCTCGAGCACGCGGTGCCGAGCATGCTCCGGGTGGCCTCCCCGAGGTCGTCCCGGAGCTTCCGAATAGATCCTGAATCGCTAACCCACGATCGCCCCGAAGAGAAGCCCCGAGATCGTGGCCATAACGCATACGAGCGCAACAAAAACCAGTGTCTTTTTCGTGCCCATCACGCTGCGGATTACGAGCATGTTGGGCAATGAAAGGGCCGGCCCCGCCAGAAGCAACGCCAACGCGGGCCCTTTGCCCATGCCGCTGCCCAGAAGCCCCTGGACGATCGGCACTTCGGTCAAGGTTGCGAAGTACATGAATGCCCCTGCCACTGAGGCAAAAAGATTCGCCTTGATCGAATTTCCCCCGAGCGCCCAGGCAATCCAGTTCTCGGGAATGAGCCCTTGCGAGCCCGGTCTCCCCAGGAGCAACCCTGCAATCAGCACTCCTATGAACAGCAGCGGAGTTATCTGTTTGGCAAACCCCCAGGACTCCGTGAACCAGTCCTGAGTCTCACCTTCCGTACTCACCATGGCCAGTGAGAGCGCGACGATCGCGGCAGAAAAAGGGATCACCGGTTTCCCGGGAAAAAGGACCGCCAACACGAGGACGCCGAGCCCGCCGAACGTAACCTTCCACCATTTCATGCCAAACCACGAAACCAGAGCCGCGCCGAAAAGAACCCCCAGCACCCCGGTAATCATCCATTTGGCCGAGTAGATGAGCTCCCACAAACCCCCGGTTTCACCTGGCTTGCCCCAGTTCGCGAACACGAGAATCCCTACCATGAGCGCAAAGTAAAGCGCGGTCTTCCCCATGGATCGCTCGCCGTCTTCTCCGAGAGTCGGTGCGGCTTCTTGAGCCTTCTGTCGCTCCTCCTTGATAAAGATCAAGTGCATCAAGAGCCCAATCACCACACTGAACACGATTGCGCCCACCGCGCGGGCTATGCCCAGTTGCACGCCCAGAATGCGTGCGGTCAAGATGATGGCAAGGACGTTGATGGCAGGGCCCGAATAGAGAAACGCGGTTGCCGGCCCCAGTCCCGCCCCCCGGCTCGCTATGCCGGCAAAAAGAGGCAGCACCGTACAGGAGCACACCGCCAATATGGACCCCGATATAGAGGCAACCGGGTAGCTGAGGTACTTGGGCGCGGCCGGTCCCAGATACCTCATGACTCCCTCTTTGCTCACAAAAACCGCGATGGCGCCCGCTATGAAGAACGCGGGCAAAAGGCAGAGAAGCACATGCTCCTGCGCGTACCATTTGACAAGTGCGAATGACTCGATCACCGCCTGATCAAATCGGGCATTGCCGACCGGAAGGTAGTAGCATCCGAGGAAGACGAGCAGACCCACGACGAGCGGCTTCCACTGGTCCGCCCAATAGCGCACGGTCACGCTTCCCTGCAATAGATGCTTGATCGATCGGATTGGATTTGAGTCGGGCTGGCCTGCGGGATGCACGGCCTGGACCCCCCGAGAGACTTCTTCCTTGATACTCAAAATTTCTCCTCATTGTGCGGTGAGGTGCTCGCCTCTCTACGGCCCGGGCCCTTCCTGCACGAATCATCGTGAGAGCCGGCCCTCAACCAGGCTGTCTTACTCAATCCGCACGGCGAATGTGGATGAACGCCGGGCTGGCATGATGAGCGCTCGGTTTCCCTGTCCGGCGCAGCTCCTCCAGAGCTCACGCGCCGGGGCTTGAGAGCCGGGTAGGCAACGAACGCTCCATTGGCACCCGCGGCGCGAGTTACCCGGCCATCACTGCCCGCTGCCCTTCCAGTCTGCTCAGGATCACGCCTTCAATGCACTTGGCAAAGTCCACGGCACAGGGCATCGTGAGGCTGTAGAATATCTTGAGCCCGTCGCGGCGATCAGCAACGATTCCGTGTCTGCGCAGTACGGAGAGGTGCTTCGAGACATTGGAAATGTCTGTTCCAACGTGTTCCACGATGTCGCAAACGCACATTTCGCCGTCCTTCAAGAACTCGATAATTCCCAGTCGGACGGGATTGCCCATAGCCTTGAAGACATCAGCCTTCATTCGGAGTCTTTCATTTTCTTCGTGAGTCATGGGCTATTTCCTTATTTGACCATTTGCTCAAATAGTAAACCCTCCTCCCCTCTCTGTCAAGACCTTTTTTTCAAACAGGCTGCTTTTTTACCCTCTTCACCTTTCGCGGGCTCTCTGCTCCCTTTGAACGGATACACATTGACCGCTCGCTCTCCTCCGGCACTCTGGAGAAGGAAGCTGGGGAGGAGCACCCGCGTGCGGCGGCTGAATCTCTCTTCGGCCTCACAGCCAGCCGATATTGATGAAAAATCCTGGTGACTTGGCCTCTGCCATGGGGACATTCATGGACGGGCAATCAATGATGGCCTTGCTCTCAAGAGGGTTTCCACAACGGGAACTCATTACCCCTGAGACCTGGTGAAGCCAAGACTCTTCCGACATGAATCGCATACTGCCCGGCCGCGTCACGAGCTCCAGTGGGTCTCTTTCCGCGGCAGATCACGGTTGACTCCTTGCAGCTATTGGGGTACAGGTGAAGTACGCGCCCGTAGCTCAGTAGGATAGAGCGCAACACTCCGGATGTTGAGGTCGGACGTTCGAATCGTCTCGGGCGCACCAGAGGATTCAACGGGTTGGCGTCATCGGCGTTAGCCCGTTTTTTCTGAGGAATGATTCACCGCCACCTGTGGCAGCCGATCGCGCCGGGAAGAGGAGAGGGGCTGTGTCGGACGATCGGGCAATCAGCAGCTCAAACTCGTGCGCGTCTCTGAGAATGGTCATGGAGAGTAGATTCGATACCATAGAGTTCATTCCCGGTAAGAACTCCGGGAGATATCCCTATTGTCACTCCGTTTACGTGGAAGCGGACCTGAAGGTGGTGATCGATCCAGCGTCCGATCGGGACCGGCTTGGCAGGCTTCTCAGCGGGCCGGGCGTGGACGCGGTGTGGCTGTCCCACTGGCATGAGGACCACTTCAAGTACCTCTATTTGTTCGATAAGAAGGAGTTGTGGATTTCGGAGATTGATGCGCCGCCACTTCAGGACATCGAGCGTTTCATACAGTGGTACGGAATGAATGAGGAAGAGAGACGGTTCTGGCAGCCGATGATCGTCGAGCAGTTCCACTACCGGCCCCGTCAGGCCGACAGATTTTTCAAGGGCGAGGAAACAATCGATTTGGGCGGCGTGACGGTTGACGTGATCCCCACGCCCGGCCATACACCCGGGCACCGCTCGTTTTACTTTCGAGAGCCGGAGGTGCTGTTTCTGGGTGACTACGACCTGACACCGTTTGGACCGTGGTACGGCGATGTGTACTCCGATATTGAAGCGGTGATCGCGTCCATCAATCGCTTACGTCATGTACCGGCCCGGGTTTGGATAGCCGGTCACGAACAGGGAGTGTTCGAGTCCGAACCGGGAGAGCTGTGGGACCGTTACCTTCATACGATTGAAGAGAGAGAGGCAAAGCTCCTGGATTTCCTGAAAGAACCCCGCAATATGACCGAGATCGTGAATGCTCGGATACTCTACGGCAGGCCGCGTGAGCCAAAGGAATTCTACGACTTCGGCGAACGGGTTCACATGGCCAAGCATCTTGAGAGACTCATGAGCCAAGGAAAGGTGATGATGCGGGATGGCACCTATCACCTGACCTGACACACGTTCGACACGTCTCGCATACCGCGATTTAGCCAAC
>JARRRG010000014.1:11451-16462 GCA_037380965.1 Deltaproteobacteria bacterium | reverse complement strand
CCTTTGACGTGGATATGCACGAGTCCACGTCAAAGGCGACATCTTTCAGAACCAGCGGCTTCAGATAATCTATCCCCTTGTCAAAAAACTCCCTCTGGAACTTCAAGATCGACTGCGTGACTTTGTAGATCGTCCTCTGACGCTGGTGGATGCTCTTTATCAGCCACATGGCTCCGCGCATCTTCTCTTGAATATAGTCTTTCGTGCACGATTGGGAAATCGCCGAATGGAGCTGACTCTGGTAAAAGGAGCTGATCCTCAGCCTGGGCATTCCATCGTCGTTGAGAACCACCGAGTAATCGTTGCCGACCTTGAAAACGAAGATATCCGGCACCACGTACTTTGTCTCGAGGTGATGAAACGGTCTTCCCGGCTTGGGGTGGAGGGATGAGATGACGCGAAAAGCTTCTTCCACCTTTTCGAGCGGAATCTTCAGCTTACGGGCCACTACCTCCGGCTTGGACTGTTCAAAAAGATCGAATAATTCCTCGAGAATTTCCAGGGCAAGCGGATTGGGTGGATCGAGCGCGCGTGCCTGTATCATCAGGCATTCCCTCAGATCCCTTGCGGCGACACCGGGGGGGTCAAACTCCTGGACCCGCGCGAGCACGAGCTCGACATGCTCTTTATCGATCTGAAGCCGGTCGGCCAATTCATCGAGATCCAGATCGAGATAACCATTCTCATCCACGTTCCCGATGAGCTCGAGAGCGATCCTGCGGTCTTCTCCCTCGATGGAGCTCAACTGGAGCTGCTGCAGAAGATAATTGAAGAGGCTCTGCCTGTTCGAGGCCAGATTTTCCAGCAAGGGGCGCGTCGAGAAGTCCTGATTGCTCTGCCCCTGATCCGACCCGTAACTCTCGAGGTAATTCTGCCATTCAACGTCAAAAACTTCTTTTAAGGGATTCTCCGGTTCCTTGACGAGCTCCTCGAGCGACTTGAGATCGTTCCTATCCGCGGGCTCCTGTTCAGAGAGGGTTTCATCCTCGGGCGCCACCTCGAGAATGGGATTCTCCTTCAGTTCCTGCTCCAGCACATTCATCATTTCCTGGTGGCTGTACTGAAGAAGCTTGATCGCCTGTTGGAGCTGGGGCGTCATAACCAGTTGCTGGGTCTGACGCAGAGTCTGTCTGATTTGAAGGGCCATGAGGATCGCGGGCTTTACATGTTGAACTGTTTGCCAAAGTACACTTCTTTGGCACGTTCGCTGGTTGCTATGGTTTTCGGATCTCCGTGTTCGAGGACACGACCTTTGTCTAACAGGTATATTTTATCACAAACACCCATCGTCTCTCTAGTGTTGTGATCGGTGATCACAATACCAATTCCTCGCGCTCTGAGTTTGGAAATGATCTTTTGGATTTCCAGCACCACTATGGGGTCCAATCCGGCAAAGGGCTCGTCGAGCAGGATGAAGTGCGGGTCGGTTACGAGCGCTCTCGTTATTTCAAGGCGCCGTTTCTGGCCGCCTGAGAGGCTTTCGGCCCGTTGATCCTTGAGTCCTCTGATGTCCAGTTCGTCGAGCAGCTCTTCCAGGCGCGACTCGCGTTGTGCCTTGTTTGGCTCGAGCGTTTCGAGGATCGCCATGATATTCTCGCCCACAGTGAGCTTCCGAAAAACGGAAGTCTCCTGGGGAAGATAGTTCAGTCCGAGTCTTGCCCGGAGGTACACGGGCAACAGGGAAATATTCTGGCCGTCAAGGTAAATTTCACCCTTGTCGGGCCGTATGAGCCCGGTGATCATGTAAAAGGTGGTAGTCTTTCCGGCTCCATTGGGACCAAGCAGGCCCACCACCTGGCCCGGGCCAATCGTGAGGCTGACATCATCCACGGCTCGCCGGCCTCCGTAGACCTTGACCAGACCAAGAGCCTTGAGCTCTCTTGACTCGGCTATTACTTTTCCCTCTTCTGCTTTCCAGGCTTTATGATCGCCTTGATCACCGTGCCGTCGCCGCTTTTCAACTCCGACCGGTTTTCGTCAAGATAAATGATGATCGTGTGGGCGACCATGACATCAGGGCCCTGCCATAGCCTCGGGGGGCCCTCGGTCAACGTAATTGTCCGCTTCCGGTTGTCATATTCCGCTTTACCCGCGGTGGCCATGCGCTCATTCTGCACAATCTTCACGTTCCCTGACGCGGTGATGGACCGAATACCGCTGATGGTCTGTAAGTCCTTTGGGAGCTTCTTGCTGCTCGGCTGAGTGTTGTGCTTTGCTTTTTGCTCGTCATAAACGATGAGGAGCTTGTCGCACGTCATCGTCAGATCTCCCTGTTTCACCCTGACATCCCGTTCGAAAAGGACTTCCTTGCCGCCGGGAATGTTTCTCGCGACAAACCTCTTGGACGTTATGTTGATGGGTTGATCCGATCCCTGTGCTAGAGAGAGATAGTCGCTTTGCGCTATGGCCGGCGCGGTCGCGGCCGTGCAGAGCACGAGCGCGGCCACGAGGTAGGCGACTGTATGTTTCATGAGAGATTCTCCCCTCTCACATGGGCAGCTTGCGCCCTGCTTCCACCCACTTGACTTTGAACAGAACAGCTTTCACGTCCTTTTCGATCGAGACCTCTTTCTTCTTGACCGATACCTTGAGGCCTTTCCCTGTGAGAAGCAGCGCGTCTCCCCGAAGAGAAACGGGCGACGATGTTTGAGCCACAAGATCATGCTGGGAGTACTCGATCTCACCCGCTTTGAACAAGAAATCCTTGTAATGGATGGTAACGTCCCCCTCCGCGGAGAGGATGCGGCTCTTCCTGTCAAGCTTTCCCGAATTCGCGGTCAGGACAATATCATTGTTCCCGTCTCCTCCATAGGTCACCCTTGGATTCTTCAGGACGACCCGATCCAATGAGTCGGACACCAGAGCGGTCGAAGCTTCAAGTTCCCAGGGGTGGGCTCCAGGAGAGGAGTAGGAGAAACGGTCGACTCGGATGCCTTGAACTGCGGTAGCGGGAGAGTGGAATTCCACTGGCCTCTGAACGAGAAAGCGAGAAATCCCGTAACCTGAGAGCAGCACCAGGACCGCCGCTATCATGAGAAACAGAGAAGCCTTCTTGAGATTTCTCAGTCTGTACCAGCGTTCGATTTCTCTATGATCCATTGAGCTTCTTCACTCATAGTACCTGACCAGGGCTTCGTCCCATTTGCCCTGTGCCTTCAGGATCATTTCGATCACTTCCCTTGCCGCGCCCCATCCACCGCGGTGGCTGGTCACGAACCCGGCTTCCCGACGGACCTCGATGGGAGCCTCCGGAACGGCGAACCCGATCCCCACTCGCCGGAACAACGGGATGTCAACTACATCGTCTCCCAGTGCCGCGACCTGTTCGCCTACGAGATTCAGCTCACCAAGGAGTTCCTCGAGGACAGCCTTCTTGTCCCATACTCGCTGGTAGACCCTTGATATTCCCAGTTCCTCGGCACGCCTGGCCACAACCTCGGAGATGCGACCAGTTATCAGTGCCAGATCGAGGCCAGATCTTCTAGCAATCTTTATACCATGTCCGTCCCTTACGTCAAAGGATTTTATCTCAAGGCCGTCGCTTCCGAACGTGATTCTGCCGTCCGTTAGCGCTCCATCCACATCGAGAATGAGGAGACGAATTTTTCTGAGCTTCTCGGCCAAATCGGTTCGATCGGTACGCTCGTTGAGGAAAAGCCCCGGGGATTGCATCCTGGACCCAGCGCCCTGATGCGGTACGAGCTTGTAGATCTCGGCAAGATTAACCACCAGAGGTTCCAGATCTGCCAGGGCGAGAGAGTTCGGTCCGTCGCAGAGCGCGCGGTCGGGGTCGGGATGGACCTCCATGAAGATCCCATCCGCGCCGGCAGCTACGCCGGCTCTGGCAAGATGAGGCACGAGCGAACGATCTCCCCCGGAACGCCCTTCACCTCGACCCGGGAATTGGGCGGAATGGGTCGCGTCAAATACAACGGGGAAACCGAAGCTCTTCATGCGGACAACGGACCGCATGTCCGCGATTACGTCCTGATAGCCAAAACTGGATCCCCGCTCGGTGAGCAGTACTCTATTATTGCCGGTGTTGAGCACTTTTCTCACCGCATAAACCATTTCTTCCGGAGACTGAAACTGGCCTTTCTTGATATTCACCACTTTTCCGGTTTGACCTGCGGCAACGAGCAGATCGGTTTGACGGCAGAGAAAAGCGGGAATCTGGAGTATGTCGAGGACCTCCGCGGCCGACTCGGCCTGGTCCGGCGTGTGAATGTCAGAGATTATGGGAAGGCCGGTCTTCTCGCGGGCAAGGGCCAGCACTTGCAGTCCGGTTTCCTTACCCGGACCGCGAAAGGAGTCCACTGACGTTCGATTTGCCTTGTCAAAGGAGGCCTTGAGTATGGCAGGGATACCCGTAGCCCGGCTCACCCGCGCGACTTCCTCGGCCACTTCGAGTGTCAATGCCTCTGATTCAATTACGCACGGACCAAGGATCAGGAACAGCTTGTCTCCGCCTCCCAGCCGGTACGGGCCCACATCCACCGTACCGGGATCGGCCAGAAAATCGTTCATCTTGAGCTTCCTCTCACCGTCTCACCGGTTCGCCCAGGTCTTCATGACGGCAGGGCCTGCGGGCACGTATCGAGGTTTCCGGGGCCACGGGCGGCCCGACCGACCCGACTGTCTGAACTGTCCGGCATAAAGCCGCTTCATCCGGCCGTACAGGAGGCAGGAGTCTCCATGACGGGGGGTCTTTCAAGTTCCGTCGGGATGCTCCCTTGCGGGCGACGCGCAATCTTGTGGTTGCATCTGGAACGGGGTGGCCCGGAGGTGAGAGAGTCTCCTGTCAGACCCAATGGGATCACAGCCTTGTTGACGACCTCCCAGGCTATCCGGGGCGAAGCCGCAGAGGTGTTCCCACAGAAACCTTGCCCGGTTTTTTTCGAAGCGGCGAAGAATGCGCTAGAGAAATGAATTTTCAATCCGACGCCATTTTCGAGAACCGGTATATGGTTGTCACATCGTCTCATGATGCGTCAACTTCGATGTGTTCGCG
>JARRRG010000014.1:0-11384 GCA_037380965.1 Deltaproteobacteria bacterium | reverse complement strand
GCAGCGGGCCTGGATCGAGACGGGCGGTGGGCAAGGCCGAGGCCGATGTCATTCCGCGACAGCCCCATCCGGCTCAGACGCGGTGGTGTCGTCCAATCGTATCTTACGGACCTTTTTCGGGATGTCGGCCGGTTTTTCCGCCTTGGCTCTGCTAAACTCCACGCATGCCTTGATATAAGACAAGAAGAGGGGGTGGGGGTCCATGGGACGGGATTTGAACTCAGGATGGAATTGGCACCCAATGAACCAGGGGTGGTCCGCGAATTCGACCATTTCTACAAGCATGCCGTCCGGCGAGACTCCACCGGCTTTGAGCCCTTTCTCCGCCAGCTTTTCCCGATATTTGGGGTTCACCTCGTACCGATGCCGATGCCGCTCGCTGATCAGGTTCTTGCCGTAGATCTCAAAGCACCGGCTCTCCGGGGTAATGGCGCAATCATAGGCTCCCAGCCTCATGGTGCCGCCCTTGTCCGTGATGGAGCGCTGCTCGTACATGAGATCTATTACCGGGTACTCGGTATTGGGGTCAAATTCGGTGGAGTTGGCGTTTTCCATGCCGCAGACATCGCGGGCGAATTCTGTGACCGCGACCTGCATGCCGAGGCATATACCGAAAAATGGAATGCGATTCTCCCGAGCGTACCGCACCGCGGCGATTTTTCCCTCTATGCCCCGTGAGCCGAACCCACCGGGCACGAGGATTCCGTCCACATCGTCGAAGTGGCCTTCAGTGCCGACTTTTTCCAGGAGCTCCGAGTCTATGAACTTGAGCTTTACCCGAGTGTTGTTGTGAACCCCGCCGGCAAAGAGGGCCTCGTTGAGGCTCTTGTAGGACTCTCGGAGCTCAACGTACTTGCCCACAATGCCTATGGTCACCTCATGCTCCATGGATTTTACACGATTGACAAAGGCCTCCCATCCATCGAGGAGCGGGGCCCGCGTCCAGATGTTGAGGAGCTCTACGATCTTTTGGTCAAGACCCTCTTCACTGAACTTCAAGGGCAATTCGTAGATGCAGTCCACATCCTCCGCCGCGATGACTTCCTCAGGCCTCACATTACAGAACAGGGCGATCTTCTCTTTGATGTCTCTCGTTATCTTCTTCTCGGTACGGCAGATCAGGATGTCCGGCTGAATTCCCACCTCGCGCAGCGCCTTGACGCTGTGCTGCGTCGGCTTCGTTTTGACTTCGCCCGATCCCTTGAGAAACGGCAGGAGAGTCAGATGGATGTACAGGACGTTCTGAGGCCCCAGGTCGGCCCGCAACTGTCGAATCGCCTCGAGAAACGGCAGGCTCTCAATGTCTCCCACCGTTCCCCCGACCTCGACGATGGCCACGTCAACGCCGTTGCCCAGGTCGCGAATGTTTATCTTGATCTCATCGGTGACATGAGGAATCACCTGCACCGTGGCCCCGAGGTACTCCCCTTTCCGCTCTTTCTGAATCACCGCGTCATAAATCTGGCCGGTGGTAAAATTATTCTTCTGGCGCAAGGTGGCATGGGTGAAGCGCTCGTAATGCCCCAGATCCAGGTCGGTCTCCGCGCCGTCATCGGTAACGAAGACCACGCCGTGCTGAAAGGGATTCATCGTACCGGGGTCCACATTGATATACGGGTCCATCTTGAGGAGCGTCACGGTCAGGCCTCGGGATTCCATGAGCGCGCCGATCGTCGCGGCTGAGAGCCCTTTTCCGAGCGACGACAGGACTCCACCGGTAATGAATATGAATTTTGTGCTCTTGTACATGAGGTCTCCCCCTCATCTTTTCGCGGTGGCAAGAGCCGGTCAGCGAACTTGCCGAGCTTTCGCCACTCGGCCACGAAAAACTATCTATTTGAGCCAAGCTCCCTGGTAGTTATCCCGAGTTATATGATTTCACTACACTTTCTTGATAATGCCTTGGATACGCCTGCTCTTCAAGACGATCGAGGTTATCTCTAGCGCATCACACAACAATGTCAAGGGGAGAGCTTGAAAAAGAGCCATCTCCTTGAATCTTCAAGAGTTATTTTGTTGCGACGCGGCTCGATCCCTTCTTCGCACCAAGGCCGTGACGCAAGCCCCTCCCCTCAACACCATACCATCAAACCATGCCCTCATAGGGAGTTGCTCCGGCATCCCGCCGAATCGGCACCCACGGGGGCAAGCACCCCCGTTGCCGATGGCATTCGGGGAAGAGCGAGGAGAACGTCAGAGATCTCTGCCGGTAAGTATCCGGTAGATCTCGAGATATTTTTCCCTCGTTTTGGAGACGATCTCATCGGGCAGAGAAGGAGCGGGAGGCGTCTTATCCCAGTCCAGTGTCTCGAGATAGTCCCTGACGAATTGCTTGTCCAGCGAAGGCGGCGAGACTCCCGTCCGGTACTGGTCTACCGGCCAGAACCGGGACGAATCGGGTGTCAGCATCTCGTCAATAAGGGTGGGCACACCATCAATAAGGCCGAATTCGAACTTGGTGTCGGCGATTATGATCCCTCGCTCTTCGGCCCATGCCGCACCGTAGAGGTACAGCTCGATGCTCTTGTCCCTCAGCCAGACCGCGGTCTGTTCTCCAACCAGGTCAACCACGCGGTCGAAGGATATGTTTTCGTCGTGGTCTCCGACCTCGGCCTTGGTCGCGGGTGAAAACATCGGCTCAGGGAGCCGTTCCCCCTGCTTCAAGCCCCTGGGGAGCGGAATGCCGCAGATCTTTCCGGTGGCCTCGTAGTCCTTCCAGCCGCTTCCGATAATATAGCCGCGAACCACGCATTCAACCGGGAATGGGACCGCCTTGCTGACGACCATGCTTCGGTCCCGCAGCATGTCCGTGAAGGGCCTGCATGATTCAGGGTACTCGCCGGGGTCCGCGGTCAGGACATGATTGGGGACTACATCCTTTGTCCGGTTCATCCAGAAGAGGCTGAGACCGTTGAGCACACGCCCTTTATCCGGAATCGGATCGGGAAGAATGACATCGAATGCGGAGATACGATCCGTAGAGATGATCAGAAGCTTGTCTCCCAGGTCGTACACGTCCCGCACCTTGCCTCGCCCGGCAACGGCCAGGGGAGATAAATTGGTCTTTGTTACCGCGGTCCCGTTCATCGTACTATTCCGTTTTCTCGTTCTCTCGCGCAGTCACCCTGACACGCGCCCCGCGCACGGCATCTCTTTTAGGATTTGACACGGGGAACAGACAGGGTAGACTATCATGACAGGAATCATGTCGCAATCTGTTTCAGAATCCTCCGCGCCTCGCAAAAAACGGTGCCCTGACTGCAAAATGTGCCAGGGCTGTTCCGAAACGAGGTGCCGCGTGTGCCGCTCGGACCCGCCAGGCCTCGGACGGCTAAAGCTCTCCATCAGCGAGCAGATCGCACTTTTCAACCGTCTCAATCCCGGCCTGCAGACTTCACCCTCCTGCACATGCGCGGAATCGACGCACGGCTCGACATACGAGCCCGAGTATTAATCCGCAAACACGATCGGTATCGCGCAAACAATCGGCGCGTGTTTTTCCCACTCCCAACAAGAGAAAATCTACGCGGTGTGATAATGCGCGGCGAGAGCGCAGGAATGCGGGCAAACATCCCGGTGCGATAGGGAAGACGCGTCTTATGGCCGCGACCGGATATCATATTCCATTTTCATGAAGCACGATCTCTGAATCTGCTGCCCTTCAGCCTTTTGACCTGCTGAAAAAAAGATGCAATAGTAATCTGTAGGGCTCCTGTCCGCGCGGCCGGACAGCAGATGTTGGAATCGATGCGGGACACTCTTCGGGTCAAGATGCTCGAGCATTTCGGTGCCGCAGGAATGAGGTAAGAAGATGCCGGCCTCCCAAAGACTGAGAAAGATATTCGAGTATGCCCTCAACCAGGAAAAGACAGGTCTGAGTTTTTTCGAGAGCTCCCTTGACCGCCTGGCAGTCGGTGCCGCGGTAAGCGCGTTTCAACGATTGATCGGTGAAGAGGAGAGACATATTCGCTTTATTACCCATATTCTCAAAAGTCTTGAAAAAGAGGGAGAAGTCGACCTCGAGGCCGCGGGTGAAGTGGACCTCGAGCCGACGAATTACTTTGACGACCGAGCCAAATCGGAATTCCTCGAGCAATGCGTCGAAGGGTCCATGGTTCCGGACGTCACCGTCTTCAACACCGCATGGCTTATCGAGAAGGATCTCAGCGAATTTTATGAAAAGATGGCCCAACAGACGGATGGAAAAGCCCGGGAAGCTCTGACAATGCTTGCAAATTGGGAAAAGGAGCATGAACGGTTTTTCCGTGAATTTCGCGACCGCCTCTCTGAAGTGTATGCTCGGATGCCCTGGGGAGGCTGAGACGCTTAGTGATACGAGCCTCAATTGGAGGCGTTTCGAGGAGATCGGGAATGATCACCGCGCAAGAGTATCACCGCACAACAGGCTACGAGCGTAACAAAATAGGCGGAGGGGGACTGGATTTCGGCAGCCAGCCGAACGTGTTCAAGTCTTATTCCGGCCGGGATACGATTCCGCTGCCGCGGCCGCGGGGATTGCCGGAGAGGTCGTTCTCCAACCTCATCAAAGATCAGAGCCGGCCGGAGCCTGTCGACATAGACCTCAACCGGCTGACTCAAATCATTGTCCTGACCCATGCCGTGACCGCCAAAGCACGCTACGGGGGAATGGATTTCTACTTCCGCAACGTGGCCTCGGCTGGGGCCCTTTATCCGTTTGAGCTCTATGTGGGGGCCTGCAATGTCTCCGGACTTGAGGACGGGCTCTACCATCATGACCTCGGCGCTCACGCGCTCACGCGGCTGAGAACCGGGGATATCGAGCCCTCCGTGTCCGATGCCGTTGACCTGGAAGGAGAAGGCTCACTCTGCCTGGCCTTCTTCCTGACCTCCATCTTTTTCCGAAGCTCCTGGAAATATCGCGATCGCGCGTACCGGTACCACCTTCTCGATACCGGGCATCTTGCAGAGAATCTCACGCTGGCCCTCAGGGCGCTGCACGTGCCATTCCGCATCTATTACGATTTTGATGACCGTCGCGTGAACGGGCTCCTCGGAGTTGACGAGCGGAAAGAGACCGGTCTGGCTGTCATCTGCGTGCCGTGCAAGAAAGCGGTCGGGAGCCGGGCTGTTCAGGAGCTGGAGCCGGTTGGAGCGGGACTCGCTGAGGCAAGTTGGGTCTCGAGCCGGGAGGTCGATTCTCCCCTCATCAGAGAGGTGCATGCAGCGACCCAGGCAAAGGCGGAGCCGGGAGAAGAGCCTCCAAAGATGCTGGACAGTCTTGGTTTGAAGAGGAAATCCGCGTTTCCATTGCCCGGGTCCGACAGGTGGCCGGAGATCCTCAACTATACGGAAGCCGTTTCAAAGAGACGTTCGAGCCGAAACTTCGTCCGATCACCGCTATCCGCGGACGGGTTGGGCGCGTTGCTGGAGTCGCTCTGTACCTCGTCCCGCGAGCATCGCGAGACACGGATGATTGTCCGCAGCGCCCTGTCAGTGGGTCTTCTGGTCGGGAATGTGCAAGACGTTGAGCCGGGATTTTACACGCTCGACATGGAGGAGCGGTCGATCGGTCTCGTTTCCGAAGGGTTCATGATGGATGAGATGGCCCGGGTCTGCCTGGACCAGGCATGGCTGAGGAATTGTGATTTGCATTTCCTCTTTTTGAGCAATCTCGAACTGCTCGAGACGACATGGGGCGCGCGTGGATACCGTCGTGCAATGCTGACGGCAGGTCGCCTCGGCCAAAGAATCTACCTGGCTGCAACTTCAATGGGCCTGGGATGCTGCGGTATCGGGGCATTCTACGATAGGGAGGCGGCTGAATTGCTTGGATTGAATGCGTCGAGCGCGCTCCTCTATCTTGTCGCCGCAGGCCCGCTGAAAAAACGGCCGGGAACATGGGGGTAACAAAGATGCTAAAGAAAATCAAACAATTGTTCGAGCCAGTGAAGAGTGTGAGTGTCGATGAGGCCAGGGAGTTCCTCCAGGAACATGAAGAAGGAACGTTCACTCTCCTCGATGTCCGGCAGCCGAAAGAATATGATCAGGGCCATATTCCTGGATCAAAGCTGATTCCCTTGCCCCAGCTCACCGATTCCCTCGACCAACTGGATCCGGAAAAGCCCGTCGTGGCCTATTGAGCCTCAGGCGGCCGGAGCCGAGTTGCGGCTCACCTTCTCGCGGGCAAGGGATTCAAGACAATCTACAATGTGAAGGGCGGCATCATGGCCTGGAACGGCCAGGTCGCAACAGGTCCCGTCGAGCTCAACATGGACCTGGTACGCGGCGACGAATCTCCCACTGAGATCACTCGTCTGGCCTACGGGATGGAGATGAGTCTGGGGAACTTCTACCAAACCATGGGCCAGCGGATGGAGGACAAAGAAGTTATTGAATTACTGAGCCAATTGGCTTCCATTGAGGAGAAACACAAGCAGTACCTTTTAGAGATGCTCAGATCCATCGAGCATGCCGAGGTAGATCAAGCGGCCTTGGAGTCGGACATTTCGACTACCATCCTGGAAGGCGGCTTCGACACCGACGAATTTATCACGAAGAATGAAGAATTCATGCGGACCGTCACGGGTCTGCTCGACGTGGCCATGATGTTGGAGGCGCAGGCGCTCGACCTCTATCTTCGCTTCGCGGAAAAGATCGAGAGCGGTGATGCCACAGAGATCCTGTACAAGATCGGTGATGAAGAAAAGGGTCATCTGGCAGCACTGGGGCGCCTGCGGGAGGAGAAAATGTAGCGTCCTCCGCCACTCGGTGGCGGCCGCCATCCGTCGAGAGTCCCCAACACCCTGCCCTTCACGTACGTTCCTCGGGAAATTCCTGCCGTACGAATACGTTTCCCGCGCCCGTCCCACGCCCGCCAAGAGGTCACGACTCACGATTAAGCGGCCGGTTCAATGCCACAGCCTATTGAATTAGCGATGTTCGCGCATTATCTTTTTATCGAGGCGGGACAAACGGTGCGTGGAGAGTAAGGAGGTGGCACCATGCGGAACACGCCGGTTGCTCGCCAGCGATGACAACGGGCCGAAACGGAGATCGAGCATGACGGTAAGCGAGAACGGCAATTCGGTGAATGGACTTCTGTCCCAAGGTACGGGCTTGGGATAGGACTATGAGGTGGTAGTGGCTATCCGAAGCACGGATGAATTTATGGCGATGGTGGATCAGAGAGATGACCATGGAACGTTTTGAGTATGAAGTTACTATGCACTCCGCTGGAGCATTCAGTCAGATAGTCTATTTCTGCTCAGCAGAGGGCGAATGCGGTGTGGCGGAGGTTCCGCAGGAGGAATCCCGGGCTCTGGTGAACCTATTGAATGAGCGCGGCGAAGCCGGGTGGGAACTGATCCAACTCCTCTTCGGCGGGGACGGCGTCATGGCGTGCTGGAAACGCAGAGTCAGCTCCGGCGAATAGGCTCAGGCCGGAAAAAAGGTGTGACACCGGCCCGGCCTCATGCCCGCGCGAATCCTGTAACGCAAAGGGAGCGCAAGAATGAGCACACTAAAGATTGAAGGAATGACATGCATGCATTGTGTGGCGGCTGTGACCAAAGCGTTGAGCGAAGTCGACGGCGTCAAGGAAGTACAGGTTGACCTCGAGAAAGGCGAGGCTACGTTTCAGGAAGAGCAGCCCGTTGACCGGACGGCCCTCTTGGACGCGGTAGAGAAAGCAGGGTACAGGGTTGGCTAAGCAGATCATTGACGTCCGCGGCATGAGCTGCGCGGCGTGCGTTCGACGCGTGGAGCAAGGTTTGAAGGACCTTGAGGGGGTGGAGAACGCGTCGGTAAATTTTGCCACCGAACAGGTTTCTGTTGATTACGATCCCGAAAAAATTGAGATGGCTCAGCTCGTCGAACGAATCAGCGATCTCGGGTACGAGGCTCTTCCTCCGAAACCATCGGGAGCGGAAGGCGTGCGGACAACCACCGTTCAAATAGGAGGTATGACGTGCGCCGCGTGCGTCCGCCGCGTGGAGATGGCCCTTAAAACGGTGCCCGGAGTGCAAGATGCCGCGGTAAATCTGGCCGCGTCTTCCGCGACGGTCATTCACGCGCCGGATCTTTCGCTGGTTCCCGCGCTTCAAAAAAAGATAGTCGAAACCGGGTATGAGTTCCTCGGTGTGAAAGGCGAGGGCGCTGAGGACCGGGTCGAGGAGGCCCGCACGCGGGAAGTGAAGGATCTGAAGACGAGATTGATCGTGGGCGCGGTGTTGAGTGTCATTGTCTTCATCGGGTCCATGCCCCATCTTTTTCCTTTTGTGGCCTCGATTCCCGTTGAGGCACGACTGCTCGTCCTCTTCGCCCTGACGACACCCGTCGTGTTTTGGGTGGGAAGCCGTTTCTTCATTGGAGCATTCAAGGCGGCCCGTCAACGGACCACCGACATGAATACGCTGGTGGCGATGGGCGCCCTCTCCGCGTATCTCTATTCGAGCGCAGTGACCTTCTTCCCTGCTTTCTTTGAACGCGCGGGCATCGCTCCCCACACGTACTTCGACGGCGCGGCCATGATTGTTACCCTGATTCTTCTCGGGAGATTCTTCGAAGCTCGGGCCAAGGGAAGAACCTCCAGCGCGATCAAGGAGCTCATGGGTCTCAAGCCGAAGACCGCGCGGGTAATCATGAACAATGAGGAAGTGGACATCCCGGTCGAGATGCTCGAGGTAGGAACCCTGATCGTAGTGAGACCGGGAGAACAGATACCCACTGACGGAGTGATTCAATCGGGCGTTTCATCGGTCGATGAGGCCATGCTCACCGGTGAAAGCATGCCTGTGGGAAAGGAGGCGGGCAGCGAGGTCTATGGTGGTACGCTGAATCGGACCGGCAGTTTTCCGTTCCGGGCCACCAACGTGGGCTCGGAAACGGCCCTGGCTCAGATCATCCGCCTCGTGGAAGAGGCTCAGGGCTCCAAGGCTCCCATCCAGCGGATCGCTGATAGAGTAGCCTCCATTTTTGTTCCCGTTGTGATGGGAATCGCCTCGCTCACGTTTGTTGTCTGGTATTTTCTCGTTCCGGACCCGGTGTTCAGTCGTGCCTTGCTGAATTTCGTCTCCGTCTTGATCATCGCGTGCCCGTGCGCAATGGGCCTTGCAACCCCGACCGCGGTCATGGTGGGAACCGGTGTCGGCGCGGTGAAGGGAATCTTGATCAAAGGCGGAGAGAGCCTGGAAAAGGCATACAAGCTCACAACCATCGTCTTCGACAAGACGGGGACCTTGACGAGGGGCGAGCCCGAAGTAACCGAGATCCAATCAACGGACAATCAAACCCCGACCGATGTCCTCCGGCTGGCTGTTTCGATCGAAGCCGTGTCCGAGCATCCCCTCGGGCAGGCGATCGTAACAAAAGGGAAAGAGGAGGGCGTGTCGATTCTCCCTGTGGAAAATTTCGAGGCACTCTCGGGATTCGGCGTACGAGGTACCATCCAGGGGAAAAAGGTCCTTCTCGGTAATCAGCGCCTCATGGAATCTGAGGGCGTCTTCATGAACGGCCTTGACGGGAAGGCTCAGGAGATATCCGATCACGGCAGGACAACCATCTTTGTTGCCGAGGCTGACGAGGCGATCGGCATCATAGGGCTCTCGGACTTACCCCGTGAATCGGCACGCGAGACCGTTCAGGCTTTGAAAAAGATGGGCCTCAAGGTGGTCATGATCACCGGCGATAATGAGAAGACGGCCAGAGCGGTGGGCAAGGAAGTGGGCATAGACTCCTTCCTGGCCGAAGTTCTGCCGGGCGACAAGGCCGATGAGATACGACGACTCCAGGACCAGGGACATGTCGTCGCGATGGTGGGCGATGGTATCAATGATGCGCCCGCCTTGACGGCAGCCGACATCGGTATCGCCATTGGAGCGGGCACTGATGTGGCAATGGAGGCCGGTGACATCACTCTGATCAAGGACGACCTGAGGTTGGTGCCGTCCGCAATCAGATTGTCCTTTCAAACCATGAGGGTGATCAAGCAGAACCTCTTCTGGGCTTTCTTCTATAACAGCCTCGGGATCCCGGTGGCCGCGGGGATTCTGTATCCATTCTTCGGGATCCTTCTCAATCCCGTCTTCGCCGCGGCTGCCATGGCCATGAGCTCGGTATCAGTGGTGAGCAATTCTCTGCGACTCAAAAGGCTGGCGCGCCGGGTACTCTGATCGGGGTCCGCGTCAGAAGAAATGCCGGGCCGCGCTCAACCCTCGCCTGTCGCGTGCGCAAGGGCCAGGTGTTGAAGCTGTGTGTTTTGGGCCCTGGATCAGAATCGAACAGCCACGGTATAGTTGATTCCACGCTGGGAGTGCGTATCCCTCTCTACCGCATTGACCGCTACTTGTGGATCAGGGTGAATTTATCGACCAGATGGTCCGGGTGATAGGAGAGCTTAGCCTTGCGCAGGCCGTCAACCCCCAGATCCTGCTCCCGGTTTATGTATTGCACATGAGACCAGGCTTCTTTGCAGAATTGCTGGTTAATCGCGGCATAGAGCCCTGGAATTTCCGGATTGGCCTTTTCCCCGTGTATGACTGCCGTGTCGGGATTGAGCAGCTCCCCGAACGCGAATGCCTCGACTTTGCCCTCGATCACAATCGCCCCGCCGGTGATACCGAGCTCTTCGTGGTGCATAACGGCTTCATGAATGGCGATATGTTCTTGAAACAGGCCGGGATTGAGCTCGCACTCTCTCAGCGCGCACCACTCCTCCTGCAAATCGAGGAATCTTCCCGCCAGCTCCGCGTCCAGCGTCAGGTACTCGTATTCGTTCTCCTTTCTGAACCTGTTCACATGATTCTTCTTCCCGTGGTATTTGTTTCCCCGCAGATTGATGAGATCCTCGGCACGATAGACGTAATCACTGTTGTCGCGATCTTCGACGATCTCAAAGTCTCCGCTGTCCACATAGGTGTTGACAAAATCACTGTCAGCACGCGCCAGCTTGATCTCGGGGGAAACCTCCCCCAGGCTCCGGCAGAGGAAAGCGAGCGCGTCGCTCTTGTTTCCCGGCCCTACAGGAGGCAGTCCAAAGGGTGGGGCATCCTCGGGCTGAAGGATGATCAGCAGGCAATCTCCCCACACGCGCCAGACGGGGTGATAGCGACACCGCCACATGAAAAGGTTTGTGAAGGTCAATTCGGAAATTCGCGGGGGATCCTCCGACAACATGCGCTTGAATATTGCTTGGTCGCCCAATTCGATCGGTGCAAAATCATTCATGAGAAAACTCTGTGGCCCTTCCTATCAAGAGTTGTCCTGGATTCCTGAGCTCGAACGGCGTACGCGGCCGTTCGTTTCCTGAGCGAATAGAGTTCGAACCAGGCCCGGAGCGCAGGGGGATCGTGATAATCTGCTCCCTCTGCGGAAGACCGGTTCAGAGAGTTTTTGTATCACAATGT
>JARRRG010000013.1:0-14267 GCA_037380965.1 Deltaproteobacteria bacterium | reverse complement strand
AAAGTATCTTTTCCTCCTGGAAGAGGGAGGGGACGTCCCGGGTCAGAGCGGACGATCCACGTTGTGAGTATGGCCTCAGGAGTAGGGGGGCGATAGTTCAATGAGCTGTAAGCCCTGAAGGTATATGAGGACCAGATTAATGGTTGCCATGGATACTGTACCAGCTAATTGAGCCAGAGGAGACGAAGCGCCAGAGGCGCTGAGGCTGAGCATAAGAAATGATCCGTTTGACCAGTAGCTTGGACGCGAATCTCTTTCTTTATACACCCGCCCCGCCGCCACCAAATCTCATCCTCAGACGCCCCCATTGAGGGAGCCATCGTCCTGCATTGTGCATGCAAGCCTTATCGTCCGATTCGCAGAGCCCCCCACTCGTGAAAAGTCCCAAATAGCCTCCTCTCACACTCCTATACCCACATCTGTAACTTCGCTTAGAATTGAGCTGAGGGTGCCTGAGAACGAATCTCAGGAGGGCAGGGGTAATCTCGTTGGGCGGTGACAGAGGAGTGTGAAATGGATCGAGACAAGATGATGGAGATCTGGCGGAAATATGGCGAGACCTACAACGTATTCGTGCCTAAAGAGCAGCCCGCGCCGAAAGGAGAATCATGGGACCGCCCTCTGCCTGGACTGTTGCGGTCCCTCTTCTTGTTGCAATCTGCCGACAAGGCGGCTGAAATAGCGAGGTACGGTCGTCTCAAAGGTAACCTGTTTGCCGCTGAACGGATGAATGAAGGAAATGGACGTGGCATGCAAAGCGAGACGTTTGTGCGCTCCCTTCCCTTTTCCATATCTGTCGTCACCCACCACTGGGTGTCCGATGCCCGCAAGATGTACGCGTGCCTGATGTTTTCGCCCTGTCAGCAAATCAACTTCCAGCAGGGCAAAGTCCGCAGTCTGCTTGAGGACCTTATAAGCCGTGCGGGCTAGCCTTCCCTTGGTGGTGTCGAATGTGGAGTACACTCTTCTTGCCTTGTTCTCTGCCAGGTATGTGGAAATGGTCTCTGAGGTTTTCTCACAGGTGCCGTGAACGACGGCGAGGTATTTCTTCGTCGTTTCGTCCCAGTGGCTCTGGAGGAAATGCTTCGCTTCCGCAGTCTTCGCGAAGACTACTACGCCCGACGTGTCGCGATCCAGCCGGTGAACGATGAAAACACGCTTCCTGGACTTGGGTTGGCCTTTGCGGACATAATCCGTGACGATAAAGTACGCTGTCCGTGATTTCTCCTTGTCAGTGCCTGTGGTCAACAGGCCCGGTGGTTTGTCCACCACGAGAATGTCCCTGTCTTCGTAAATGATCACGATCCCTTTCGGCAGAATTCTGTGTCCGGGTCCGGATGGCCTAGCCATGACGAGTCCTCTGCCGCTTCGCTCGAAAAGCGGCCTGGATAAGATTGTCGATCTGCTGCAGGAAGCGTGAACGATCCCGCTTTTCAAACGGTGCCGGCCCTCCTGTCAAATTTCCCATGTCGCGGAGGTAGGCCGTGAATTCTCGATTCGCGAGCGCACCGCCGATGGATTCTTCCGTGAAAACACGACCTTTCGGGCCCAGTACGCGAGCACCTTTCTTAAGGCACCGGGCCGCGAGCGGAATATCCGCGGACACAGCAATGTCGTCTTCTTTGACATGCTCCACAATCCAATCATCTGCCGCATCAGCGTCTTCCTTTACAATTACCAGCTCAAATAGCCTATCCTGTGGAATTCTCATCCTGGAGTTGGCTACCACGTATACTTTGAGACTGTACCGAAGGGCCACTCGAAAAACTTCACTCTTCACAGGGCATCCATCGGCATCAATGTAAATTCTGATCAAATAGTTTCCTTTCGTGCTTGGCTCGGTCCACACTGAAGAGGGTACTCCTCAGCCTCCGGTCTTATGGCAGGGGCCCGCGTCCCTGCCGGGAGCTGACACATTGGTTTTCATCATTGGTTTCAGCTCCCTGGCTCCTGGATTGCATCACTTAATAGTCCCCCCCTTCATTCCAGGCGGTTTGGCCCATCCCGGTGGACGGTTACCATCGGACTGTCTCACAGAAAAGTCTTTCATGGAAGCCATCTCCCGGATTACGATTGGATGCCTGGGAACCCCGGACCGGCGCGATCGAATCCTAGTCCGGCTCGTCTGCTCCTAACGCCCCACTTTTCCTCGGTCTGCCTCGTTTTCCAGCTGGAAGTCCAGCAGCCTTGAACCATTTTTTGAGAGTCGAACTGTCCACGCCCAATTCAAGGGCGAGCCGAGCTCTCGTCCATCCTCTGCCGACGATGTCGTCTTTGAAGAAGTTTTCAAGGTCTGTCACTTCCGGTCTCTTGGGTCTCCTGTGGATCGGTCTCCCCAGGCCTTGATTGCCCTCTTGATCGTGTGAATGGCCGTTACCTGCTTCAGACCTGTTTCGCCAAACATCTCTTCCCAGTTCGCCGGATTGGCTGGTTTGGCTCTGATGAGCTGGGAGGCGGATGCATTCTGCATCCAGCTGCGCCTTTGATTGACGCCAACACCGCGGCTTGTTCCAGGACGTTTCTCAATTCTCGCATGTTTCCAGGCTATTGATATGAACCAATTGCTTCGACAAATGAGCGACTAATCTTCAACGGAGCTCTCGGTTTGACTCTTTCGATAATCTCCTTCAACAAGATCGCAACCAGCTTGGGTAGATCCTCCGTTCGTACTCTTAAAGGAGGCATCCTCATTGAATTGAGCCAAATCGATCACATTCCGGAGCAGTCGATTTTTTGGCGTCGATGTCAGGTTCCCTGTTGAAAGGACGCCCACCATTAGGCTCAAACTGCAGCGCCGACTGAGGCCCAGATTTCTGTGCTCGATCCCTTGAGCATGTATTAGGGGCAGTGCTGAAGAAAGTCTAAGACATCTCTCAGACTCGCGATGGCAACTGCTAGGCAACTGTCCGCACCTCCGTAATACAGACGCAGTTCATCGCCCTGGAGAATCCACCCGCACGGGAAGACAACGTTGCCAACGTCGCCGCTTCTTTCGTAGGGCTCTTCAGGACCAAATATCCACTGATCAGTCCGTCTCAGCACTCGGGTGGGATCTTCTCTATCCAGCAAAGCGAGCCCGAGTCTGTAAATGCTCCCTCCAACAGTCTCTCTCACTCCGTGATACAAGATTAGCCAGCCCTCAGAAGTCTCAAGCGGCGGTGGCGAGAGTCCAATTTTGTTCGCGTCCCACCCGCCGCCTCTTCTTGCGGTCAGTACGACTTTATGATCCCCCCAGTACTTCAAATCTGGCGAAAAAGATACCCAGATGTGCTTTCCCACGCTCCCAATCGCCGGCACAGGCCGGTGCAGCATCGCATATCTGCCTTTGAACTTGACAGGGAAAAGTGCGGCGTCTTTGTCCTCGGGAGGCGTGGCGGGACCAAATCTCTGAAAGTTGACAAAGTCCTTGGTCGAGGCAAGGGCGACAAGAGGGCCGACCTCTGAATAGGCAGTGTACGCGACAACCCAGAGTCCAAGGTCCTCTATCCACGTTATTCGAGGATCTTCTATTCCCCAGGTCTCTTCCGGACTTTCTTCGGGCTGCGGCCAAAATGTAGGCAAGCGATCAATTTCCCAGCCGGCGAGTCCGTTGGAGCTGCGTGCGGCGCACAAATGGGAGAATCCCCGACGATCTTCTACTCTCACCAACAGCAGGCATTGGCCATTGACCATCGTAGCGCCTGGATTGAACACCGAATTTATGGGGTATGGCCAGTCGCGAACGGTAAGAATAGGATTCGCCTCATACCTTTTGAAGAGTTCGCGATAGGAGCTATCCGGGGCGTATCTCATGTGTAAGAATCCTCAGCTCTATCTATCAGAACTCGAGCGGGAGCTCGACCGCCCGCCCGGACTCAATCGATTGACGAGCCAACTCGTACGCTTCGTTGTACTGGCTGGCTACCAGTTCCCAGGAAACTACCTGATCAAGATATTTCTTGAGGTTTTCTCCAAGGCGCAACCGGAGTTTTTCGTCACAGGCCATCGCGATTACCTGGTCCCTCAACCTTTGCTTGGTGGTAAAAAGCAATCCGCCTTCGCTTTCGAGCGTCTGAGCAGTGAGTCCTTCCATCGGGGCAGTAGTTATATATGGCTTATTCAATGCAATAATCCGTGCAAGCGTTCCGGATTGGGTTTCATCTGTAGAGGGCAAGACTATGAAGTCACAGATCGCCATAACTTTGTAATATCTTTCTCCGCGTGGAACAAACTCGAAATAGTGGGCCAGTCCTTTTTCTTCCAAGACTTCGAGTTGCTCTCGATAGTGATTATAGTCCGTCAAGTGATGTTGATCTCTCATGGCACCGGCTGCCAGGAGATCCCAATCTTGGCCGGACCGTCTCAGTATTTCCGCATGAATATCTTCCCACATGGAAGTCAAGATATCCCAGCGTTTATTTGATTGTATCCATCCGACCATGCCTACGAGGTGCTCACCCAGGAATGGGAACTTGTCCAAGCCCAACTCTTCCTTGAGGGCAGGGACATCCTTGATTCCCCAGCGTCGATCAGGTCTGGCCCCATGGGGGACCACCATGACGTTTCTCGGGGTTCGCCAACCTCGACCCACGAAATTCCATTCCAGTCGCCACTTTTGATAATGACACTTGAAGAGCACCACATTTGCTCGTTCACACATCTGGTACACGAAATCCGCCTCAAAATTCGTCAGCCTACCGTGGACCGTATGCGGCTCCACAATAGTGGGGAACTCATTGATTGCGGTAAGCAAATCCAGGAATCCTTCGTTCCCATCCCCCTCACCCCTCGAGTCATGGTATTCGTACAGGCCGTATTCGTGTTCCAGATGGACTGCGTACGGGCGCAATTCGTACACTTTTCTGGCTACCGTCTTCCACCAGTCTCCTTTAGACATGTCAATTATAGGAAATACGCCTTCCCCTTGACCATCCGTGTGGCTTATTACCAGCACTTCCCTGCCTGGATTGGCCTTCTGAATAAATTCTCTCGCTTCCTCGGCGAACGTCGCGATTCCACACAGGCGTGGAGGATAGCTCGAAATCATAACTATAGGGTCTGAATTGCTCATCGAAAGTCCTTTTCTTTACGTCTCGGGCACGCCAGTTCGCCCGAGTGAGTGTGACTGTGTTTGACCAGCATATGCAGAGTCCTTCCCGGTATCTCAGGCGACGTCTTACGCCGACTGCCGGCAAAGCTTTTCCGTTCACAGCGCTTTTACCTCAGCGAGTCTACTTTTGCAACGGGCAAAGCTCGTGAAAAAATTAGTTGGCGACCAAGACGAGAAGATATGGGCGGTTCTGAAGCTCCGGGAATAGCCGTCTAGAGATATTCACCATGAATCAACAGGGCAGCGGCGAAAAAGGAAGATTCTCATTTGGAAGCTAGAATTCTTTGAGCCTTGAGCTCGGAAAGACCGAGGACTGCAAGGAGGTAGCACACCACGGATTCCGCCCCCTGATTGGAACTGATTCCATTGGAATCGATACCGTCGGCCACCGAGCCGTCAGCAAAATCGTAGAGCGCAGTATTGAGCCTGTTTCTGCCCAGGAACCAGTCAAAAGCGAGCCGAGCGAGTTCTAGGTACTTGTCCATGTTCGTCACCTCTGAAGCCGCCACGTACGCTTCTACCAGATAACCTGCATCAATGGGCTGTTGACCAAAGAGGGCTCTTTCCCTCCCTTTCCGATACCAACCTTCATTGCCGATAAGCTCGAAATAGACTCCATTCCACTGTTCTTTGGTAAGAAAATCCAGCGATTCCAAAGCGACCTCCAGGTATTCTTTATTTTGGGTTACCTGGTAAGCACGCAGCAACGCCTCAGGGATTTTAGCGTTTCCGTATGCTATTACGTCCTCGAACCACTGCCAGTCATCACTCCGATTCCCTTTGTACAGGGTAACAAGATCATCAGCCAACTGGATCAGAAGTCGCTTGAATTGGCTTGCTCCAACGTATTTTTGCAAAAGATGGTACATTCCTGTAATGGCATAGGCTTTGGCCCTGGGCGCTTCAATTTCGAGCAGTCTGGGAGCGGCTTTTGCCATCATGTCCTGAGCCAGAGCCCGCACTTGCTCTTTCGGGCCCCATCTCACGACAGTTCCGAGGCCCCAAAGGACCCTGCCCAACGTATCGTCGCTTCCTTGCTGATCCTGAAATCTTCGATCATAGGACATGAAATTGCGGAAATGGCCTGTTTCCGTCTGTGAGTGATTCAGAAAGCTGACGTATGTTCGAATCAAAGGGAGGATCTGGTCCTCTTTCTGTTGATTATAACAGGTTATTATTGCGGCAAGTCCCCGACCGACATCATCAGCGCTGTAACCGTGATCACGGTGCGGTATACCAAAACACGCGTGTTGCAACAGACCGACGTCGTCTGACAAAGACACTAAATGGTCGAGGTTAATCTCCGGGAGAGTAATCAGGGGAAGCATCTTTTGCTTCCAGGAAGATTTTACTGCCAACTCTTTCCGGTCGCTCAGCATTTGTGAAAACATTTCCACGTACTGACGCCCCACCTCCCGCCACACCATTGTGCGCCCGTACTCGTAAGCCGCCTTCCTCATCTTGTTCCGCCGCATGGAATCGCCGATCAATCCGTTCAGAGCTTTGGCCATACCCTTGACGTCGTTGAAATCCACCAACACTCCCCGAGAATCCGAGAGCAACTCTTCCGCATACCAATAGGGCGTAGACACTACGGCTTTTCCCATCCCCACGGCGTAGGCAAGTGTGCCCGAAGTTATTTGTTCTTTCGCCAAATAGGGAGTCAAATAAACATCACAACAAGACATGTATTCGGTCAGTTCCTGCAGGTCGACAAATCTGTTGTGGAATACCACGTTGTCCGCTATGTTCAAGTCAATGGCCTTTCGTTCCAGTGATAAGCGATACTGCTCACCGCGAACCTTCTTAACTCCGGGATGTGTTGCACCAAGAATGATGTAGACGGTATCCGGGTATTTCTCGACAACAGAGGGTAACGCTTCCAGGGCAGTTTCTATGCCTTTATTGGGACTGAGCAATCCGAATGTGAGAAGAACCGTCAGGCCTTCCACATTGAACTTTTCCTTATAGAAGTTAGAATCAACAAAGGGAACGTCATGAACACCATGATGTATGACCGAGATCTTGTCTTGAGGGACGCCATATATCTCCTCCAGCATCCGGGCCCCCTTTTGACTCATTGTGACCATTCGCTGAGAGCAGTTGATGACATCCTCAAATGCTTCCCGGTAATCTGAGGAAGGATTTTCCAGAATCGTGTGTACTGTCGTTATTACGGGCTTTTTCAAATGGGACAGCAGCACTGAAAGGTACTTTCCGGCATCGCCCCCATAGATTCCAAATTCGTGCTGTAGGCTGACTATCTGAGCCGATGAACCGTTAAGGTATTCAGCGGCCCGAGCATAATCACGAATTACGTTCTGCCGAATTTCAAACGTGACTTCAGACGGGTAATCGTAACCTTCTGCTCTGTCAGTAATGGCGACGACGCGGTATGGCTTGCCTCCCATTTCTTGCGCGATTGAAGTACCAAGGTCATTGGTAAACGTCGCAATTCCGCACGTTCGTGGAACGAATGTTCCCACGTAGACTACGTCGAGATCTGAAACCAATATAGGGTTTTCGAGTTGGATTCTTGCCACGTCTGCTCCTGCTCACTTTGATCGCCTGCCCGGAAGGCTCCCATGGCTGTTTATTTAGTCCATGAATTGAGTGATCCTGCCGTGCAACGGTTACCTGGAGATGAATCATCGTGGAACATTGAGCAATTCTTGTCAAGTCCACGGGCCTCGTAGGAAGTAATAACCCAATGTTCGGGCGGACGGCGGAGGTATGGGAGGCAGTCCGGTCACATGGGGAGCTTGACATTCCGTGACTTCCGGTCAACACTGAGTGCATAGAAAAGAAGCGCCAATTGTACAAGAAGCGCCCAGCTGTCGCTTATGGTAAACAAAACGGGAACATGATGACACAACCGCGTGCGGAAGGAGATTTCCAATATGCGAATTGCTATGTTGTCGTCGATAGCGTGGCGAACTCCCCCCCGGCACTACGGACCATGGGAACAAGTTGTCTCTCTTCTCGCAGAAGGTCTCGTCGCGAGAGGCGTTGACGTCACACTTTTCGCAACGGCAGATTCGGAAACGGGCGCGAGACTTCAGGCAATTGTTCGAAGACCTTACGAGGAAGACAAAGGCCTGATTCCGAAGGTCTGGGAATCTCTTCATATCAGCGAAGTTTTCGAGAGAGCCCATGATTTTGACTTAATCCACAATCACTTTGATTTTCTGCCCCTCACCTACTCGGGTCTGGTGAAAACGCCCGTTCTCACCACGATCCACGGCTTCTCTTGCGAAAAGATTCTGCCAGTTTATAAAAAATACGACGGGAAAAGTTATTATGTAGCTATTAGTGATGCTGATCGGTCACCCGACCTTACCTATGTTGCAACCATCCATCATGGAATAGACGTGGAATCTTTTAGTTTCAACCCGTCCGGAGGAAATTACCTTCTATTCTTTGGTCGAATTCATCCCGACAAAGGCGTTCGAGAGGCCATTGAGATAGCTCGGCTGGCGAACCGAGATTTGCTGATTGCCGGGATAATACAGGATGAGCACTACTTCGAAACGGAGGTTGAGCCGCACCTGGATGGCACCCGCATACAATATATTGGAAGCGTAGGCCCGGAACGTAGGGACAACCTTCTCGGCGGAGCGGCGTGTCTTTTGCATCCGATCAGCTTTAATGAACCGTTCGGTTTGTCCGTTGTCGAGGCCAACGCATGTGGCACTCCGGTAATAGCCTTCTCAAGGGGCTCCATGCCGGAAATCATAACGGACGGTGTCAATGGTTTCCTGGTATCGAGCTCGTCCGGGGCGGTGGAGGCAGTGAAGAGGATTCACACCATATCACGTACCGATTGCCGAGCAGTTGCCGAGAAGCGGTTCTCGAGAGGTCGCATGGTTGACGATTATTTGAAAGTATACAATCGGATCGTGGAAGAAACAAAAACTGAAGATCGGCGTCCATGGGGACACTATGAAGTTCTCTCCGACTTTCCGGATCACAAGGTGAAACGTATTGTCGTCTACCCGGGAAAGAGACTTAGTTTGCAGAGCCATCAGCGCCGCCGCGAGAATTGGACGATTGTCCAAGGTCACGCTGTGGTTACACGTGGCGATGAACTGATCCCGTTAAATCCAGGCGATTCTATCGAGATTGCCATGCAAGCGAAACACCGCATCTTCAACCCTGGTTCCAGCGATGTGGTCTTCGTCGAAGTACAAACAGGTGATTACTTTGGCGAAGATGACATAGAACGTTTTGAAGACGACTTCGGCCGGGAGTAGGCAGTGGTCATGAACCTCAAGAGCTCCATGGTGCACCGTTTCAAAGGGAACCCAATCCTTACGAAGGGCAATGTACCGTATGCAGTTGAGACGGTCCACAATGCAGCGGCAGTGAGAATCCTGGGCGAATACCTGCTGGTTTTTCGCTCGCATCTCAGAAATGGCCGTTCGATACTCGGATTAGCGAGGAGCAAAGACGGATGCAATTTTGTAGTGGCCCCCGAACCTTTTATGGTGCCTGCGAGAGAAGGCGTTTTCGCTGAGTACGAAGAGTTCGGAATTGAAGATCCGCGTATATGTCAAATCGACAATGATTTTCTCATCAGTTACAGCGCCTATTCCCGGCATGGCGTACGAATAGGGCTTGGCAAGACCTCGGATTTCAGGTCGGTTGAACGAATAGCTCTGATCACCCAGGCGGACTATCGCAATGTGGTGCTTTTCCCGGCCAAGTTTCAAGGACGATATGCTCGTCTGGACCGTCCGCACACGGAGATAGCGCCATGGTCCATCTGGATTTCGTATTCTCCTGACCTGATCCACTGGGGGGATTCTCGCGTGATCATGAAGCCGGCCCCTTACCATTGGGATCAGATGAAAATCGGCCCGGGCGCGACGCCTTTTCGGACATCCAAAGGGTGGCTTCATGTCTATCACGGAGTGTTCCAGACCATGGATGGAGCAGTTTATAGGCTGGGCGTGGCACTGCACGATCTTGAAGATCCGGCAAAGATTCTCGGAGTTGCTGACGAGTGGATTCTTCAACCCGAGGAACCGTGCGAGGTGACGGGTTATGTACACAATGTGGTCTTCACCTGCGGAGCGATCCCCGAAGAGGACGGCACTGTGAAGATCTATTGGGGTGGAGCTGATACCGTAGTGTGCATGGGAACAGCAGTGATAGATGATTTGGTGGGTTTATGCCTTAGCGCTTCACGCCCCCCCATGTAGACAGTCGTAGCGTGTCCGCGCAAACTCGGGTGGACGCGTAGATCTCGCCGTACCCAGAATTATTCTGTAAGCACCATCAAGCAGGCCTGTGTGCCCCACCTTTTCCCCACGCAACGGTCCGCCACTACTCACGCGATGATCCCCCGAACCGATTGAAGCTGTCGTTTTCTTCACAGCCTACACGGATGGGTGACTTCACTCGGAAATACTTGACTTCCCTTACCCCCTCCCTTCATCTCGGTTGATGGGGTAGGGGTTGATGGAATACGGACCATCCAAAACAGAGACGGTGATTGACACAGGAAGACCACCGCCAACGAGGACAATGCTCGAATCGTACTTCAAATGCCCAAGGTGCGGATGCACCGCTTGTTGAGCGGATGAGTTCGTAACGGAACGGGAGACAACGTCACCATGGGCATCTGGAAAGCCTTCTGTCACCACGATTCTCAAAGCAGATGATCGTACCCTCGCTCCGCGAGCGCTTCCTGGAGTCTCCTCACGTCCTGGGACCGGTCCTTTCTGCAGATCATCAAGGCGTCAGGTGTGTCCACGATGACGAGATCTTCAATCCCTATCAGCGCCGTCACTCGGTGGGGAGAAGAGGCAATGCAGTTCTTGCAGTCCAAAAGGACTACCTCACCCCTGGTGGAGTTGCCGCGCTGGTCCGAGGGCCATACGGTCTCGAGCGAAGTCCACGAGCCCACATCGTTCCACTCGACATTGATGGGCATGCACGCGACGTTCTCGGCCTTTTCCATGATCCCGTGGTCGACGGAGATCCCCTCGATCTTGGCGTAAGCTTCCTTGAGGGCAACTGCTTCATCCGGCGTATTGAGAGAAGGCAGAATCTCTTTGATGGCCGTGTGAAGGGCCGGGAGGTGAGTCTCGACGGCCTTGAGAATGGCCACAGTTTTCCACATGAACATGCCGCTGTTCCACATGTATTTTCCTGACGCGAGGTAATCTTCTGCCGTGGCGCGATCGGGTTTCTCGACGAACCTCTCCACTCGGTAGATAGCCGTAGAAGCAATAGAGAGCGCGGACGGCCCCAGTTCGACGTATCCGTACCCGGTTTCGGGGCGATGGGGGACAATTCCGAAGGTCAGGAGGTAGTCCCCCTGCGACACGACCGCAGCCCCCTCGGTAAGGGCATCCAGGAACGCCGCTGTTTTCCCTATGAGGTGGTCCGAAGGGAGCACGGCCATCACACCGTGGGCGTCTTTCTTGTACAGCTTGTACGCGGCCAAAGCAATACAGGGAGCGGTATTTCTGCCCTGAGGTTCGGCCACGATCATCTCATCGCTCAGTTCCGGAAGCTCATTTCTGATTTCAGCCTCGTGAGACTGAGCGGTAACAACCAAGATCCGTTCGAAGGGGATAATCGGAAGTATTCTCTCCACGGTGGTGCGGATCATTGTTCTGTCGCCGACGATGTTGAGAAGCTGTTTGGGCCTATTTCGCCTGCTTTGCGGCCAAAAGCGGGTCCCGCTTCCTCCGGCCATGATAACGGCGTGAATCATGGATGATACCCTCACGAGTGAGATCTGCTCGATCCGAAAACATGCGGCTGCTACCCAATCCTGCAGGTCGTGAGGCCCGTGCCTGGCCCTTCGATGGTCTGTCGTGCCTCAGAGGACATCCGACTCGCTTCGGATTTCGTTCCAAGGACAGGATGCGCCAGCAATCTTCCCGTATCAACGGCTATTTCACCGCCTGATGAGCGTAACTCTCCATCATCCCCTCAGTCAATGGTTATCTCCGCAGTCGCTGCTCGCCCGAAGCCGGCCCGGTGGTGTGGGGGTTCCGGAAAGACGGAAGCCACATTCAAAGGCTTACCTCCTACCGTGAGTTTCTGCCGTTCGGCGCCATTTTCCGCGTATTCTTCTCCGCAGTTGATGAGAAATGCGACTTTCACCTCGGCAGGCTCCACGGTGGCGTGGCAATCAAATATGATGGTTGTTACACCAGGTCCCATCATTGGAATTTGCGGGTGGCAGTCTTGATTCTTGTCCATTTCAGGCGGGCGGAATCTGGTGGGATATTTCGGGATACAATCGCTTGACAATGAAAGGTCGTTGGCTTAAACTAAATTTGAACCTTAACTTGTATTTCTCCAGTTGACCTCGCGTCAAGGACTACGGGCGTCATGCAAGGATTAAGATCCCAGGACATAGGCCCCCGTGTCGAGGACTTGACACCGTAATTCCATCCGGTTTATCCCCGTTCACAAAGAGCCCTTGTTCATCATCGTAAACGCACTCCTGCCAACCGTGGGGTGTGCTTTTTCCAGAGGAGTTAGAAAATGAGTATCAAAATTTATGTCGGAAACCTGTCCTTCGATTCCAACGAGGCTGACCTCAAGGGGCTGTTTGCTACGTACGGGGAGGTAGAATCCGCGAAGGTCATCGTTGATCAATTTACGAACCGGTCGCGGGGATTCGGATTCATTGAAATGACCAACCGAGAAGAAGGTCTTAAGGCGATCCAGGCACTAGATTCCAAGGAGCTCGGCGGCCGTTCACTCAAAGTCAACGAGGCCAAGCCCAGATCAGACAACCGTGATCGAGGGGGCCGAGGTTCTCGCTGGTAACCGACGTCCTTAGTTGTTTAACATCGGAAGGTGAGGCTTGCAGAACAGAGTCTCGCCTTTCCGGAGGCACCCCCGGCCGAGCGAGAAAGTAATGTCCGATGATCTGAATTCTCTCTTGGTCGCGGCTGGACTTGGGTTCTGTCAGAATCTTAAGACTCTCGTTTCCCAACAAAAGAGGTTTCATCTTATGCCGGGGTTGTTGTCAGAGAAGACGAATCCTTTGAAAACGCTCTAAGGAGGTTTAAGAAGCAACTCTAGAAGTCAGGAGTTTTCGGAGGGGCCAAGAAGCGTCGGGCTACGACAAGCCCAGTATCAAAAAGAAATCTCTCTTGGCCCGCAAGAGGCTTCTCAGAAAGCTAAGGAAGATGCAACGCAGGAGGCAAAGGTAATCTTTTCGGACCATGCCATTGCTCTTGAGTGGGTAGACTGCAAGAGATCTGCTTCAACAAAATAATCATGACACCTACTGAAGTTAAGATTGACAGGGAAGGATTAACCAACCGGCTTGTTAAGGACATTCATGCCGAGTTACGGGCGGCACTGAGGCGCGCGAGCCTATGGGATAACCTCGATTATTTCGAAATTTCCATTGCAGTGAAGAAAAGAGAAAATGATCCGTTTCCCAATTTCGAGTGGCTTTCGTGCGCTCCTGTTACCAGTAACGGGCATCATTATATCTATATCGGGACGGTCTCCAAGGGTAGGCACAATTTGATTTTCGTGGGTAAGACTTCTAAAGGATTCCAGGCCGCATGTGAAGTAGCAAACATGTGTGCCCACGAATTGAGGGCCTAGTGTCACGTTCTGTAAGTTGGGTTACTTTACTACAGACACTATCCCTATTGATATTAGCATGTTGACTTGGAGCCATATGCCAACTCAGTTGAGGAACGCCACATTAGAAGTCTGCCGCTGTGCCTTGAGGTCATTGCTTGCTTACCGGTGGAAGTCCGGTTGCGGTAATTTCCAGAGAGCCTCATAGAAAGCTCCCGGTCCTCCTGGGCGACCGGGGTGCCGAAGCGGAGTAACCTCATGGAAAAGGGGTTCAAAGCGGCAGTCAGTACCATGAAGGAAATCGTGCAGCGGCTCTTCATGAACCCGATGCGTAACCCCATCTTCACCCCGAGGCAGGCAAGAACTCTCGAATATTTATTGCTGTATCTCTTGACAGTCATCTTATTTCATGCACAATGTTTCGTGTGCTCGGCGATAACCCGCTGGGATGAAGAAGCGTCTTGGCCTGTCATAACTCAAGGAGCCAGAGAATAGCGCACCGATACCGTCATGTCCAAACTCAGTCTGGATAGGAATTCTTGGCCGTGCCCGAAGATTTTTCTTCTGAAGGGGGGCATACCATCCGGCAGTGCTCAGAAATGAGCGG
>JARRRG010000012.1:0-23465 GCA_037380965.1 Deltaproteobacteria bacterium | reverse complement strand
CTGAGGAAGAAGCTGGAATGTTCCTTCATCTTACCATGATACGTGACAGTGCTGAGTCGATCGCGGAACGGGCCGGACGAGATCCGCAAGAGGTTGAGGGTCTCCTGGCGCGCATGGCGAAGAAAGGACTCGTCTTCACGAGCAAAAAGGGGGACTCGCTGCGATACGCGGCAGTCCCGTATGTTGTCGGTATCTTCGAGCACCAGCTCAAAACCATGGACAGAGAGCTCGCGGAACTCACTGAACAGTACTTTCAGGAGGCATTCGGCAGGAATCTCTCGGCCGGGGTAACACCTCTGCGCACAATTCCGGTCAATCAGGCGATAGAGCACCAGTGGCCCGTCACACCCTATGAGGATGTCCGCAGGATCGTCGAGAGCCAGGAGCGCATCTCGGTGGCGGACTGCATGTGCCGGGTCCATCAGGGTCTGCTCGGAAAAGCCTGCGACAAGCCGCTGGAGGTCTGTTTCGCCTTCGGAGCTCAGGCTCAGTACTACGTGGACAGCGGCCTGGGAAGATGGATCGATAAAGAAGAGGCGCTCCGCATCATTGACACATGCGATGAAGCCGGCCTGGTGCCTCAGCCGTTCAACGCTCAGCAAGCCAGCGGGATGTGCAATTGCTGCGGAGACTGCTGCGACATTCTCCGTTCCATCAAGATGCATCCAAAACCCGCGGACCGGGTCGTTGCCAACTACTATGCCCGCGTCGATCCCGAGGCGTGCACCGCCTGCGAGACATGCCTGACACGGTGCCAAATGGACGCGATTGCAGTCGAATCCGACGACGCGGCCCGCGTGAATCGGGACCGATGCATTGGTTGCGGGTTATGCGTCACAACCTGTCCAAGCGGAGCCAGGAACCTCGAAGCCAAACCCCCGGTAGAGCGCCGGGAGCCTCCGGCCAGGGGCCTTGACACGATCATGGCTATGGCCCGGGCGCGGGAAGACGCGATGAGCAGCGGTGCGGGCAAGAAACGTCCGCAAGGTTGAAGCGGGAATGATCCGGCCGATGACGCGGATCACGCGGCGCATTGGAACAACTGAAATAGTCTGGGCCGAGACTGGTACCGAAACCAATTCGTAGGGCGGTAGGATGTCCGAGCAAAAGAAAGTCTATATCGTGCTCAGGGCTGACATGTCCTCGGAGCTCACATTAAACACCGCGGCTCTCGTGTCAATGGGCCTCGCCAAGACCGAGCCCGATCTGGTCGGACGCCCGGTGCAGGATGCTGACGGCAAGAGGTACGCGGGTATCACGCGGGTGCCGGTCATCATTATGAAAGCCAAGAGTACAGGCAAGCTGAAAGCCGCGTTCGAGAGTATCGCAGAGAAAGGCATAACGGCTGTTCCCTTTTTCGAGCATTCGAGAAGCCTGATGACGTACGAGGAGTACGAGACGAGTATGAGTCGGGCTCGCCTCGATGATCTTGAGCTTTCGGGCTTCGGCGTTATCGGCGGTACTGAAGACCTGAAGCCTCATTTGAAAAAGTTCAGTCTCTGGAAGTGATGAGCTTCTCTTCTCCATTCAGATGGGGAGCCCTTCCGGTAAAAGGGTGTTGAGAGAGCGTTTCCACGAGTGTGGGAGCCCGGATTCAGCAGCGAACTGATTTACAAACCCGGTCCCTTTGATGCAGGTCAACCGGGGGGGCTTTATTCGCCGTGCAGGCACCAAACGATTTCCAACAGCCCGTCCTCCTCTCCATTCCCTACGGCGTTCGTTGTAAAGTGATCGTATGGTCTCTTCTTTTCGGTCGAATGTTTGAGTAGCCTTCCCGAACTTCTCGTGAAGACATGAGACTGCTTTTTCGCCATTGAAGGCGTCCCGCCAACCATGAGGCTCGGAATTCCTGGACCTCGCGTTCAACAAGTCTGCCGCTTAGCCCTATACAAATGTGGATAAGCGTGATATGACGCGGGATTATGAGAGCTCATCGCTTCAAGTGTTGCGATGCGCACCGGTTGTTGCTGCCTCCGGACCTGCGGTCATGGTTGCTGGAGAATCATTGGATCTCCTTTGTCGTCGGCCTGATACCTGAGCGTGATCTGTCCGGAAGTGCGAGGTACGAAGACCGCTTCGAAGATCAATCGCATGGGAACCATCTCCCGCTGAGATGCCAAAGGCAGCACGACTTCACACGCCAACCTGCTCGAAACCGGGAGGTTGGCCTACACCCTCCGGAAGAGGCCAAGGCTCATGTCGCTCCCGATCCATAAAACCAAGATAGTGTGCACCATTGGACCCGCTTCCCAGTCGCCGGAAATGCTGGAACGCTTGATTGCGGCCGGCATGAACGTGGCTCGCCTCAATTTCTCTCATGGGGATTTTGAACAGCACCGGCAGAGTATCGAGCATATTCGCGCGGCCGCCCGCAGCGTCGATCGCCGGGTAGCCATTATGGCCGATCTACCGGGTCCGAAGATCCGCATCGGGCTGCTTGCAGACGAACCCATCGAGCTGAAGCAGGGCGAGACCTTTACCTTGACCACCGACGAAATTGTCGGTAACCGCTCGCGCGTCTCGGTCTCGTTTGATCGCATCCCCGACGTTGTTAGACCGGGAGACGTCATCTATCTGAACGACGGCTTCATTCAGCTTAAAGTCGTGCAGGTGAAAGGACGCGACGTGTCTTGCCGGATTGCCGTCGGGGGCGAGCTGAGGTCCCACAAAGGGTTGAATCTGCCCGGGACTGAATTGGGAATTCCCGCGTTTACCGAGCACGACCACGCGTGCCTCAAATTTGCGCTCGAGCATGGGGTGGACGCGGTGAGTCAATCCTTTGTGGAATCGGCCGCGGACATCCTCTCGGTGCGACAGGCCGCAGCGGACATGGGTCATGAGTTGTTCATCATTGCCAAACTGGAACGAGCCTCCGCGAGGGGTCACATTGACGCCATACTCGAAGCGTCTGACGGCATCATGGTCGCACGAGGAGATTTGGGCGTGGAAACGCCTATCGAGGAGATTGCCGTCGTACAAAAGCAATTGATACGGAAGGCTAACCTTGTAGGCAAGCCGGTGATCACTGCTACTCAGATGCTCGAATCGATGACCAACAATCCGCTCCCTACCCGAGCGGAATCCACCGATGTGGCGAACGCGATACTTGACGGCACGGACTGTGTCATGCTTTCCGGTGAATCCGCGGTGGGCAGATATCCTGTTCAGTCGGTCCAGATGCTGGTCAAAATAGCCGCGGCCACCGAGCCGCACCGGGTACAGCAGCCAGTCTGGGAGATGATCAAGAGCTCTGCGGACGAGAACCGGCCCGATCCCACCGAGCTCGTCGCCCTGAGCGTCGCCACGACTGCAGCCCGGGTATCGCCCGCGGCCGTCTTTGTTCCAACGAGGAGCGGAGCCTCTGCCCGTATGGGGTATATCCGGTTCATGAGCCCATTCACCCGGAGAATTGGAACATCTATGTCAGGAATTGGATGCGCACTCACGAGATCACGGGCGACCTCGTGCTGTTAACCGAAGGTCCCTCCCAGATAAATCCGGAAGCCAACAACCGGCTCGAGATCATTGATCTGGATAGCCCGCCGATATCGGAATGATCAAAGTATTGGCTCAGCGGCCGTTTTCAGGTAACAGATATGTGACAATGATACCGGCGCACAGATTCGCGCGCCGAGATTGTTCAAAATTGCGTTTCGATGAATTCACAGAGCCTCCTCTGTCGTAAGCCACCGGCACAAGGGGATGGGAATGAGGGCCGGCAACCGGATCTCGGGGCTTCCTGAGATCGAGCGAAAGATTCTTTGAATCGCAGGGGGATTGCCATGTCTCACAGCCTGTACATCGCAAGTGCGGAGCCAAGGTCCGGAAAAGTGGTTGTATTGCTCGGGATCATGGAGTTTTTGTCTCGACATTCGAGGAAGATAGGATTCTTCCGGCCGGTCATCAGATCGCTCGATGTGCCCGACAGCGCGATTGAGCTGGTTTGCAGTCGGTACGGTCTGCAATTCCCCTATGAAACCATGTACGGGATCGCGTACGACGACGCGCTCGAGCTTATGAGCACGGGGGGATATGACGACCTTCTCAAGGACATATTGAACAAGTACAAGGCATTGGAAGATCAGACAGACACCATTCTCTGCCTCGGAACGGATTTCACCGGCGTCGCGTCAGCCCTCGAATTTGATTTTAACGCGGATGCTGCCAACAATTTGGGTAGCCTCATGATTCCGGTGGTCAATGGAAGGGACCGATCCGAAGAACAAATCGGCGACGCGGCCACCGCAATCATGGAATCCCTGGAAGACCGCGGTTGTGATGTTTTGGCATTGGTGGTCAATCGCGTTTCATCCGAACGAATCGCCGCGGTGAAATCCCATCTTTCGGGTCTGGCCAAGGGCGATGTCCCGGCATACGTTGTGCCCGAGAATGAACAGCTTGCAAAACCTACGGTGCGCGCAATCGCCAAGGCGCTCAACGCCATCCGGATCAACGGAGATGAAGAGAGCTTTAATAATGAAGTCAGGCAGTGCAAGGTAGCGGCCATGCGGTTGCCGAACTTCCTCGACCACGTTGAGGAAGGGGATCTGATCATTGCGCCCGCGGACCGCTCGGACATCGTCGTTGGGAGCTTGCTTGCTCATGTGTCGAATACCTATCCGCACCTGGCCGGCCTCATGTTGACGGGGAATCTCAGTATAGCTCCGCAGGTGGCCAAGCTCATCGAGGGGTTGATCACATCATCCCTGCCAATCTGCAGCGTTGCCACCGACACGTTCAGCACCGCGGTCGCGGTGGATGATGTTCCAGCGGCCATAGAGCCGGAGAACAGCCGTAAGATCGCCGCTGCCCTCGGGATCATTGAGGAGCACGTCGATTTCTCTGAGTTGGGGAAACGCCTCCGGGTAGAGCGGCCTCATCGAGTCACGCCTCTCATGTTTGAGTATAAGCTCATTCAGCAAGCGAAGTCCGACCGCATGCATGTCGTGTTACCGGAGGGAGAGGAAGAGCGCGTTCTCAAGGCAGCGGAGATACTCCTCTTGCGGGATGTCGTCGAGATTACGCTACTCGGCGATGTGGATCGGATCGAGCAGAAAATAAAGAATCTTGGACTCTCCCTGGACGCGGTTCAGATGGTTGATCCCGCGACCTCTTCTCTCCGTGAGGAATTTGCCCGACAATACTACGAGATTCGCAAGCACAAGGGGATTTCGGAGGACGTGGCGTACGACGCGATGGCAGATGTCAGCTATTTCGGTACGATGATGGTGTACGGTGGAAAAGTCGACGCGCTGGTTTCGGGCTCGGTTCACACCACGCAGGACACGATCCGCCCCGCGTTTCACATTATTGGCGTCAGATCGGGATCCTCGATTGCCTCCAGTGTCTTTTTCATGTGCATGCCGGATCGAGTCCTGGTGTTTGGCGACTGCGCGGTCAACCCTGACCCGAATCCCGCGCAGCTCGCCGAAATCGCGGTCAGCTCCGCTGACACAGCCAGTCTCTTCGGAATCGAACCCCGGGTTGCCATGCTCTCCTATTCGACCGGAGAATCGGGCAAAGGCGTGGATGTTGAAAAGGTCGGCCAGGCCACACGCTTGGCTCGAGAACGTCGGCCGGACCTCGAGATAGAGGGCCCTATTCAATACGACGCGGCAGTGGATCCGACCGTGGCTCGCATCAAGATGCCCGAAAGCAAGGTGGCGGGAAGGGCTACCGTCTTTGTATTTCCCGATCTCAACAATGGGAACATCACGTATAAGGCCGTTCAGCGTTCAGCCCACGCCATAGCGATCGGTCCGGTGATTCAGGGACTCAAAAAACCGGTTAACGACCTCAGTAGAGGAGCAACCGTACCCGATATCGTCAATACCATCGCCATCACGGCCATTCAGGCACAATCGGCCGCGAGCGAAGCCCAACGCGGAGTCGATTAACCCGGGAAGACCATCGCGCTTGACTTTCTTATCATATTCGATATTCTTGTGCAAGAAGATTTGCGATCGGCCTGCTACCGATGAGTACGGGGACTCTGACAGGAGATCCACCGGTACATGCACGTTCCGTGGGTGCGACACTTGGAGGCACATTGTGAGAACGCTGACGAAAAAACAGAGACAGGTCTATGATTTCATTAAACGGTTTATTGAAGAAAACCGGTACGCTCCGAGCTACGAAGAGATTGCCCAGGGTTTGGGCCTTTCTTCCGTATCCACCGTGCACGTGCACATCGAGAATCTCGCTCAAAAGGGATATCTGAGAAAGAAATGGAACGCGAATCGATCCATAGACATTCAGGAGGGACACCGACCTCTTGCTTCGCCGGTCGAGCTGCCCCTCGAAGGCAGGATCGCCGCGGGCGAGCCCATTGAAGCTATTGAAGACGTTGAAACCATCGCGGTCCCAGCGGACCTGATCGGCAGGAACGAAACCTATGTTTTGCAGGTAAAGGGTGATTCGATGGTGGATGACCACGTGCTGGACGGCGACTTCGTCATCGTTGAGAAACGCCCGGTTCCCGCCGACGGAGAGATGGTGGTGGCCCTCATCCGTGGGGGAGAAGTCACATTGAAGAGATTCCACCGGGAGCGAAACAAGATCCGGCTTGAGCCTGCCAATCCGGCTTACAGCCCCATGATTTTCGATGAGAACGAGGTGAGGATACAGGGAGTAGTGATCGGCATCCTCCGTAAGTACATGCGGTGATTTCCGACCTCGAAGACTTGTGTGCTGACAAGGGACTGAACCGGCCGCGGATCGGACGGGTGATCGAGCGTGCAGGCTCGTGTCCGCCGGGATTGACGGGGGGAGCACGGGGAATCAGGGCTGGGAGAGTTGAGGGGGTGATCTGCTGGTGCCAGGCACTCGGCTCGTTCTGCATGTGGATGCGGACGCCTTCTTTGCTTCAGTGGAGCAGGCGCTGCAACCGGAGCTTAAAGGCAAGGCTGTAATGGTGGGTGGCAGCGACCGTGGAGTTGTCTCCGCGGCTTCGTACGAGGCGAGGCGTTACGGAGTGCATTCCGCGATGCCGGTGGTGCAAGCCCGACGACTCTGCCCCCACGGGATTTTCCTGAAGCCGAACTTCCTTGCGTACAGGCAGTTCTCCCGACGGATGTTTCAGATCATGCGTGAGTATTCCCCTCTGGTGGAGGTAACGAGTGTTGATGAAGGTTATATGGACCTCACCGGCACCCTGAGACTTCACCGGGCACCCCCCTGGGAGATAGCACACCGCATTCTCGTCGATATACGGTCTCAGCTTGGCATCAACGCGTCAGGCGGGATGGCGGGCAACAAAACCGCGGCCAAGATGGCCACGGGCATTGCCAAACCCAACGGCCTCTTGTACCTGGAACCGGAACTGGCGCCCCTTGTGCTGGGACAGCTGCCGGTCGGCACGATCCCGGGAGTCGGAAAAAAGGCCCGGATAGTACTCCAGCGACACGGTATTCGGACGGTAGGCGATCTGGCCGGCATCCCGACATCAAAGGCCCGATCCCTTCTCGGTTTATGGGGTGAGCGCCTTGTGGAAACGGCTTCAGGCCGGCGTATCCGACCGGTACGCAGTGAATCGCGGGAAGCCCAGAAGTCCTATTCCCAGGAACGCACCTTGACCGAAGATACCGTTGACTACGCATTTGTGCGGCGTGTAGCGCGGGAGATCGCTGAGAAGCTGATCGCTCGCTTGCGCGCGGATGGCAAGGGCGCGTCTACGGTGACCTTCAAGGTTCGGTACGCGGACTTCACCGATAAGAGCCGGTCCGTCTCATTGAAGGAGCCTACGAATGAGAATCGAGAGATACTGGCAAGGATCGATTCACTGTTCCGGAAGACAATCACCCGCAGCATGTCAATACGTCAGGTGGGAGTGAAACTGTCCGGCATAGACCGACCCGCGTTTCAGGAAGACCTCTTCGAGCCGGACAGAACTTCACGGTATCAACGCGACAAGGCCGTGGATCTCATCCGGAACCAGTTCGGTTTTGAGGCGGTATGCGTGTCGGACTGGACTGCTGAACCGGGCTGAGAGCGAACCGGAACTACGTGCAAGGTTCTCTTTGCTCCGAACTGACGAGACCACTGCCGGCGATTCCCGATTCTCACTCCTCGGGAGTCTCGGTTGGCTCCGAGGGCTCCGCGGCCGCTTCAGCCTCTTCGACTGCCGCTTCCTCTTCAGGAACCACTTCTTCTTCTCGGGCCGGTATGAGAATTGTGGCCAGTGCCAACGTCTCTTCTTGAACGACCTGAACTCCCGAAGGAAGCGAGATATCGCTCACGTGGACTGAATCACCGATGTCCAGCTTGGAGATGTCAACCGCGATGGCTGAGGGGATGCGGTCCGGCGTGCAAGAAATGCGGAGCTCTCTCGCGGCGGCCTGGAGCACGCCTCCCTTTTCCACTCCCACGGGTTTTCCTTGGAATTCCAGCGGGACGGTGACCTCGATTGCCACATCCATGAAGACTTCGATGAAATCGAGGTGCACGAGCGCGCCATCGACAGGATTAGTCTGACGTTCCTTGAGAATCGCGGTTCGCGTCGAGGAGCCACCGTCGTCTCGTATCTCCAGGTCAAAAATCGGGTTGCTCCCGGCCTGATCAAAAGATTTTTTGAATTCGTGGAGATCGACGGTAACTTTGATTGGGTCCATTTTCTTTCCGTAGACCACCGCGGGGACTTTGCCCGCAGCCCTGAGGCGACGAGCCGGCCCCTTGCCGGCCTGGTGACGTTGATCCACGGCTAATGTGATTCTATTCATGTTTTCCTCCCGCAGGATGTTCCCCAGGTAGAGGGACCTGCGATCCCGGTCACGGGCTCCCGCTCCGGATACCTATTATTTGAACAACTCGGACAATGAATCCTCTCTGTGGATCCTGCTGATCGCTTCCCCAAGGAGCGGCGCAACGGATGCGACGTGCAATTTAGGACAGAGATTCTGCTTTTCATCGGAGGAGATCGTATCCGTCACATAGAGCGTCTTGACCGAGGAGTTGTTGATCTTGTCAATGGCACTGCCCGAAAGCACGGGATGAGTGCAGCACGCGTAGATGTTGCGGGCTCCTGCCTCTTCAAGCGCGGTGGCGGCTTTGACGAGTGTGCCCGCGGTATCCACCATGTCGTCCAGCAGTATGGCATCCCGGCCCGCGACATCACCGATCACGTGGAGCACCTCGGATTCATTGGGTGCCGAACGGCGCTTGTCTATTATGGCGAGGGTGCTACCCAGTCGCTTGGCAAAGGCCCTTGCCCGTTCAACACCCCCCGCGTCCGGAGACACGACCGTACACTCGCCGGCCAGGTGATTGTTCCGTATGGCGTCCGCCATGATGGGGCTCGCGTACAGATGGTCGACAGGGATGTCAAAGAAGCCTTGAATCTGGCCTGCGTGCAGATCGAGGGTAAGAACGCGGTCAGCGCCGGCAGCCGTGATCAGGTCGGCCATCAACTTGGCGGTGATCGGCGCACGACTCGCCACCTTCCTATCCTGGCGCGCGTACCCGTAATAGGGCATCACCGCGGTAATGCGACTCGAGGACGCTCTTTTGAGCGCGTCGATCATCACCAGGAGCTCCATGATGTTGTCGTTAACGGGCTGACACGTGGACTGGATCACGAAGACATCCATTCCTCGGACGTTCTCCCTGAATTCCACCTGGATCTCCCCGTCGCTGAAGGAACTGACCATGGCTACGCCAAGCGGGATTCCCATATATCGGGTGATTGCCCGGGCGAGGTCCGGATTGGAATTCCCACTGAAGATCTTCAGTCCTACCCTCATTTGTGCTTCCTTTAGCTTGGCCATGGCCTTTAGTTAAAACAGTAATTCTAGCGTTATCTGCATCCTACGTCAATCAAAATCACTTTCGCGAGGAAAGCATCATTTCCCGCAATCCCCGAGCCTCCAACGCCTGATTGTACGCGCTGATCACGTCCCTCTGGGAGAGGATCCCCAGCACCTTTCTCGAATCCTCGCCATCCGTCACCACCGGAAGACGCTCGATCGTATTGTCGTTCATCAGCATGAGCGCGGTGGCGAGATTCTCATCGGCGGTCACCGAGATTGCGGGAATCGTGGCAAGGTCCCTGGCAATTACCACGTCGAGGAGCTCGTCCGCGAAGACTATTTCGCGAAAGTCTTTGAGGGATAACATCCCGACCAGATCCCCGTAGTCATCGGTAACCGGAAAGGAGGTATGCTGGCTCGAAGGAAGCACCTGGATCAACTCTCGGAGCGGCGCTCTTTCCAGCACCGTTTCCGGACGCTTTGTCATAAAATCCTTGACCCGCAGATTCTTCAGCACGTTGATGTCCCGGCCTTCCTGGATGTCGATGCCTCTTCTCAGGAGCTTGAGCGTGTATATCGATTCTCTCTTCAGCCGCTGCGCTACCACGGTGGAAATAACGCATGCGATCATCAGAGGCGGGATGATGCGGTAATCTTGAGTCAGCTCGAACAGAATAAGGAAGGCCTGCATAGGAGCATGAGTCGTGCCCGCAACCACCGCGCCCATACCCACGAGGGCATAGGCTCCCGGTTCGGCCGTTATACTGGGGAAGAGGGCGTTGACCCCCGTGCCAAATGCTCCACCAAGCATGGCCCCCATGAACAACGAGGGAGCGAAAATTCCCCCGGATCCTCCTGATCCTATGCTGATCGACGTAGCCATGATTTTGATCGGAACGAGCATCATGAGAATGATCCAGGGTTCCTGAGTCCACAGAGCTCGGTCAACTGCGTGGTAACCGACCCCCATAATCTGGGGAAAGTAGAGTCCCATGCACCCGATCATCAAGCCTCCGATCGGCGTCTTGAGATAATCGGGAATTTTCCAGTCGTCCCACAGGTCTTCCGTCTTGTACAGTGCCGTCGTAAAGGCAACCGCCACTAATGCCGCAATGAGCCCCAGAATCACGTAGAAACCCAACTCGACAGGGGATTCCAAGTCATAGGCTGGAACCTGGAAGGCCGGATAATTGCCCAGAAAGGCTCGTGATACCACCGTGGCGAACACTGATGACAGGATAATGGGGGTAAACGTGGTAATGGCAAAATCCACGAGGATTATTTCCATCGCGAATATGGCGCCGGCAACCGGAGCATTGAAGGTGGCGGCAATGCCGGCCGCGGCGCCGCATCCGACGAGGACTCGCATCTGGTCATCCGGGAGCCTGGTCATTTGGCCCAGTGTCGAGCCGATCGCGCTCCCGATCTGCACTATCGGGCCCTCCCGCCCTACGGAGCACCCGAGCCGATGCACAGAGCCGAGGCGAGACTCTTCACTACCACGACCCGTTTTCTGATCACGCCTCGTTCAACTGCCACCGCATTCATCACCTCAGGCACGCCGTGTCCTTTGGCTTCCTTGGCGAAGAAATAGATCACCGGCCCCACGATGGCGCCGCCGATCGCGGGCCCAAGAACCACGTGCCACCAGGGCAGAGAGGCGGCGACGACAGTAAGATCTCCCGTCCCATGATAGACGAGCCACTGGAAGAGATCGATGAGGTAACGGAAAAAGACTGCGCCGAGTCCTCCGAGGAGACCTACGATCATTCCCAATATGGGAAGGACGAGGTTCCGGTACCGGTGCATAAGTTGATGCCTGCTCAGTTGTTTTTCTGCGTCCATCAAATTACTATCGCGTTGATTTGGTCGGCAAATGTTGGTATACTAAATTTTTTAACATATGACATGCAGGAGATGGATTCAATGAGAATTCTTAGGATGGTTGCAGTCGCAGCTCTGATCACGGCTCTTCTTGCCTCCTTCGCACTGGCCAATGGAGGCGTCTACAAGAAGCCCGCCGCTTACAAGAGCAGTAACAGCAAGAACCTGCCCATCTGCGAGGTTCAGAAACCCTACCTCGAATATCTCGAGGACGGTGTCGCATTTATCCTGGATGTCCCCTTCGCGCTGATGAGTCCGATCTGTGCCCCGATCATGGGCCCGATCATCGATAGGCTCGACCCTGTAGAAGACCGTTCATTCGCTCGCCCCCGCTCGCGAAGGTGAAGCAAGCCGCTCCTGTTCATCCCGCGGACAAGCTTGCGCTGCACGAGAAGTGCCGAATCTACTACCGAAGAGTCGTAGATCTCGCGGTGGCGAGGGGTCTTCTCAGCCCAGACCCGGCAACCCAGATCGGGCACTTCGCGTTTTCCGATTCCTATGCTCAGGGCAAAATCCTCGACAACCAACTGCGGCGGGCGATTCGCACCTTTGAGGAGGAAAACCCGGAGGCTGTGGCCGAACGGGCTGCAAGGCGCAATAGGCTGTTTCGTGGAGCGGTGGAAGATTTCATCCGATCCCGGCCGGAGGAGAAGATCGAAGATCTGATACGAATAGGAGCTTCTTATTCCGTATGGCCGGCGGGGACCTCTTTTGTGCTGACCTATCCCTGGGACCTTTCAGGCCGGGGACGCCCGGTCCAATTCCGACCGGACCTGACAGAATTCATGAAACGCAGAGTCATCGCGATACTGAGGCAGGCTGGTAAGCTACGCGGCTCGACTCCCTTCGGCGCACGCTGACAGGCTTGTCAGGGGCGATCCCGGCGTGCATTTATGAAAGGTTGTCCATCCTCGGCGACGTGATATTGGCCCCTTTTCAGTTCAGCACCCATGATTCACGGACGGATGGTCGGAGAGTCGTTTCACGCGATCCGTCTGGGCCGCTGCCGATCGTGCGGGGTCCGGGCAGAGCCATTTTGAATCATTTCAAGATAAAGCATTTCTCATCATCCACCTCTCCTTTGAGGTGGTATTCGAGTCGCTCGGGAGGCAATTCCTTGAGCTGGTAAATAATTTCCCATTCCTTGGTTTTGTCGTTCCATGAGTATTGCTGCAAGGATATCTTCTTTCCCTTCTTGAGATAGAGGAAGAGGTACCATCCCCCATATAACTTGGAATAGCAGGTTTTTACATGTATTACACCGGACACGTTCTTGGCAAACTTGAGGGCAGCCTCGTTGACCTCGTCCTTCAGTCGCAGATCGATCGCGCCCAGGCCTGTTTGCGCCTCACTAGGAGGTGGAGGGGGTTTGTATGGAACGGTCGCGGACGGAGCCTTCTCCTCCTCGCCCTTCGTCGCTTGTTCAGGAGCCGCGGGAGCTCCTTCTTCCACGCCACCCGATACAGCAGGCGTTTGATTCGTTTCCCCTGCAGGCTTCACCGATTTGATACCTGGCACGCAGCCAAGTATGAAAGCCGCGGCAAGGGCAAGAATCACGGCCGTCAGGAGAACTCGTGCAATTCTCATGGGTCCCTTCCGTTTCCTGGCAGTGCACGGGCCATTCACGAGAAGATTAGCACAAAAATAGCGAGATTACAAGATCATATACACAACGAAGGGATACGGCAGGATTTTTGACCGATGCGTCAGACCGCCAAGAGGATCGCTCACCGGGCGCGGTTGGACACAGGCGCATCACGAGCTTGTGTTTCATGCCGGTAAGCGGCATTTGCTCCTCATAACGAAAGGGGGATGTGATATAAGCAACATTATGATGAAAGGCACGTCCAGAAAGATGGTGGCCTTGGTGGGACGACCCAACGTAGGAAAATCCACCATGTTCAATATGCTAGTCGGAGTCCGAAAAGCGCTGGTTGAGGATACCCCCGGCCTGACTCGCGATCGAAATTACGCGGAGGTGACCGTTCAGGACAAGACCTTTGTGGTTGTGGACACGGGAGGATTCGAGCCGACAAGCGAGGACGCTTTGCTCAGCCAGATGCGAATGCAGACCATGGTGGCCATCGAGCAGGCGGACTTGATAGTCTTTTTGGGCGATGGGAAGGTGGGAATAACACCGTCGGATCGCGAGATTGTCAGAACCCTGGAGCAGACTGACAAGAAGGTCTTTTACGCTGTCAACAAAATTGATTCCGAGAAGTTCGAAGATCTTGCCGTTGACTTCTATTCGGTCGGCGTGGAACAGGTCTTTCCTGTCAGCGCGATGACGGGATACGGCATGGGTGAGCTCCTGGACGCCTTGCTGGAAGAGATTCCCACCCAGGATAGCTCGCCGCAAGAGGGGAAAGAGCATCCCGAGCCCCTGGTGAAGCTGGCGGTGGTGGGTCGTCCGAACGTAGGGAAATCGACCCTGATCAACCTTCTGCTCGGCAAAGAGAGACTGTTGGCCCATTCGCGACCGGGAACAACACGGGATTCAATCGATACGATTGTCCGCCATCACGGGACCGAATACCTTTTCACCGACACCGCGGGGATCAGGAGGCGTTCCCGCATCGTGGATCGAGTCGAAAAGTATAGCGTTATCAAGTCGTTCAGGAGCATTGACCGATCGGACATCGTCCTCTTGATCATGGACGCAACCGAGCCGCTCACAGAGCAGGATGCCCGCATTGCAGGCTACGCTTTCGAGAAAGGGAGGGCCATAATAATCCTGCTCAACAAATGGGATCTGCTCAGCAAGGACAGCAATACTCACAAGCGATATGTGGAAAGAGTTCGCCATTCATTGAAATATATTGATCATGCGCCCGTACTCACGATTTCCGCGTTGAAGGGGACCCGCGCGTCCAGGATCTTCGACCTGATACGGGATCTTGACCGTTGCTATCGAAAAAGAGTCTCAACCTCGGCCCTGAACCGATTGCTGGAAGATGTTGTCTCCCAACATCCACCGGGAATGCATCGGGGCAAGAAACGGATCAAGATCTACTATCTCACTCAGGTGCGTGTCGCGCCTCCCTCTTTCTTGTTGTTCTGCAATTACCCCGAGTCCATTCATTTTTCTTACCGGCGGTTTCTGGAAAACCGACTCCGAGACTCGTTCGACTTTGGTGGCTCGCCGATCAGGCTGGTATTCAGAAAACGGGAGGAAAAGACTTCTCATCGTGGGAAGAAAAGGCGACCTGACCGCTGAACATCAGGTGTGCCGCTTGCTCTCATGAGCATCAATGCAGAAATAATAAAAGGGGTGTATTCATGGTGGTTCAGGTTCGCGCCGTGACGTGAGACGAGAACCCGATGATCTCCTCTGGAACCAAACAAGCTCATCCGTGCCGGGATCGGTCCAGATCGGTGACACCTTCCGGGCATGATATTTGCCTATGACCCAATCCAACAACGGCATACCACGTTTCAGTGAAATCCAGGACCTGGTGAAGTCCCACTATCCTGACGCGGACCTCGACATCATTCGTGCGGCATACGTCTATTCCGCACGTGTACACGGAGGTCAAACGCGGAGATCCGGAGAGCCGTATCTTGTTCATCCCGTCGCGGTGGCACGCATACTTGCCCAGATGAAGCTCGATGAGGCTTCTGTGGCCACCGGCCTGCTGCACGACACCGTTGAAGATACCCTCACCACCGTGGAGGATTTGCAAAAATTCTTTGGAAAAGAGATTGCCACCCTGGTTGACGGTGTCACCAAGATGAGCAAGATCGAGTTTCAGTCCAAAGAAGACCGGCAGGCCGAGAGCTTTCGAAAAATGATTCTCGCCATGAGCCAGGACATTAGAGTCCTCGTGGTCAAGCTGGCCGATCGCCTTCACAATATGCGCACACTCGACCACATGCCAGGCGAAGCACAGCGCAGGATAGCGAGCGAAACGTTGGACATCTACGCACCGCTCGCCGGAAGACTCGGAATTTATTGGATGAGAACCGAGCTGGAAGATCTCGCGTTCCGATATGTCGATCCGGAAACCTACGCTTCGATCTCCGCGAAGCTGGAAGAATCACTGAAGCGGACAGAGGACTATGTCGCGAACGTCCTGCGGATCATCCGGGAAAAACTCGAGCAGTACCAGATTAACGCTGAGATCAAAGGGCGTACGAAAGAAATCTACAGCATTTACCAAAAGATGGTCACGCAGGAGCTCGATTTCGACCAGATCCACGACCTCACCGCGTTCAGGATAATCCTGCGGAATGTCAGTGAGTGTTACGCGGTTCTGGGGCTCATACATTCCCTTTGGAGACCGGTACCGGGACGATTCAAGGACTACATCGCCATGCCCAAGGGGAACGGGTATCAGTCGCTCCATACAACGGTCATCGGTCCCGAGGGAAGCAGGATCGAGATCCAGATCCGCACCTACGAAATGGACCTGATAGCGGAAGAGGGGATCGCGGCTCATTGGTCTTACAAAGAAGGTACCAGTATCGAAGCAAAGGACGCCCGTGTCATCAGTTGGCTCCGCCAGATGATGGAATGGCAGAAGGACCTCGATGATCCCAGGGAGTTCCTCGAGAACGTCAGGGTGGATCTCTATCCCAACGACGTGTACGTCTTCACACCGAAAGGAGACGTCAAGGAGTTTCCCAAGGGGGCCACACCGCTCGATTTTGCCTATTCCATTCATACCGAGGTGGGCCACACCTGTGTGGGCGCGCGAGTGAACGGGAGGATGGTACCCCTGAAGTACGAGCTGAAAACGGGTGATAGTGTAGAGATTATCACCTCGGTGCATCAGAAGCCCAGTAAGGACTGGCTGAAACATGTAAAGACCGCTCGCGCGCGAACGAAGATTCGCCATTTCGTCCTCACCGAAGAGAGAGACCATGCCATCGAGATGGGTCGGTCCGCGGCCGATCGAGAACTCAAAAAGTGGAGAATCGACCTGAATCACGTGGAAAAGGAAGGGAGCGTGCTCCAGGTCGCGGAAGAGTTCGGCTTCAAAGCCGAGACAGATTTGTACGCGTCAATCGGATATGGAAAGCTCTCGCCGAAAATTCTCATCACCAAGCTGGTGCCCCCTGAGGAACGGGAAAAGGCTAAAGCCGCGCTCCAAGGCGAGAAACAGATCAAGAAGGCTCAGAGTCTGGCAAAAAGTGGCGTCAAGGTGGAGGGCCTTGCCGACCTCATGGTCAACTTCGCCAAGTGCTGTAATCCCCTGCCGGGTGACCCGATCCGCGGATACGTCACCAGGGGACGCGGCGTGACCGTCCACAAGGGGGACTGCCTGAACCTTCACGCCATAGACCCCAAGAGAATCGTGGAAGTTGACTGGGATGAAGATCAGACCCTGACCCGATTGGTGAAACTCGAGGTCCGCGCGAAGAATAGACTAGGCCTACTGGCCACCATCAGTGGGGTTTTCTCTTCGAACGATTCCGATATCGTCCAGGCCAACATCGACGCGGCAAATGAGGAGGAAGCCCTCGGAACCTTCACTGTTTCCGTCCGAAATCTCGAACACCTCACCCGCATAATGAACGCGCTCAAGCATGTCAAGGGAGTGGAGGAAGTCGCGCGACGGTGATTTCTCGTTGTCCCGGGTCGCGCGGGGGAAATGTGCACCGCGGGGAGGAGCAGCGTTTCGGCACTTCCTACAGGTCAATTCCCTGCGGGATACGACTGCGTACCATCCGGCGGATAGGCGCGGCTCGCTTCCGGAACCTGAGCACAGGGCGATTCACTCATTCTGGAGGCTGACGAGCCCCCGTCTCGTGCGAATCCTCTTCGCACGAAAGCGTACCATGATCCAACCCGTCGATCAGACCGCCTTGACGACCTTATTTGAACGTATGCAGCGGGTGCAAACCCTGACCTTTTTCACTTGTCCCGAAGGTTTTACCATCCTGACCTTCTGAAGGTTGGGATAGGAGACTTTCTTGGTACGGTTGTGAGCATGGCTGACGTTGTATCCTCTGAGCGGTCTCTTGCCGCATATTTCACAGACTCTGGACATAAACCCCTCTCCTTATACATCCCATGGATGTGTGTTCGGTATACGCATTTATCACTTGGAAGCGTCGACAAAGGCCATTCGTAATTGAAACAGGGCTTCGGTGATGATCTTCTTCTCCGCGTCAGTTAGATTGCCTTGTGTCTTCTCTTCAAGCATTGCGATAATATCTATGGTTTGGCGTGCTCCTTGGAGATCTTTCTCTGTTCCGGTTTCCGGTCCCTTGATGAGCCCGAGCTGAAAAAGGGCCGTATTGGCCAGGCTCAGGACAAAAGAAGAGAAGTCCAAGGGCGGCAGATATTTCGTTTCGGACTCTTCCGAGCGATCTTGTTCGCGAGATTCCCGTTCCTGCTCGACTTTCTCGGGCTCTGGTTTCACGGACTCTTGGCCCTGCGCCTCTGTCTCGTCTTTCGTCTCTCCTTCGGTAGTGAATCTCCGCTTATCAGTTACTTTGAACTCTTCATTTCGCTCGTCGGATTCTTCCATACCGTCCTCCCAACCCGTCCTTATCGTTTTAAAGCCCTCTTCTCGGATCCATCGGATTTCGTTCGTCAAACTCGGCCAGAAGATCCCGCGAAATCGTATCGATATGCTCAGGAATCACTATGCGGGTCTTCACATAAAAATCGCCCCGGCTGACACCTTTGAGCGATGGGAATCCGAGTCTTCTGAAGCGGAAGGTCGTTCCCGATTGCGTCCCGAGCGGTATGTTCAGCGCCAAACGTCCGTCAGGCCCGGGAATCTCAATTGTGGCCCCCATGATGGCTTCTCGAACGGTGACGGAGACGTCGAGATAGATGTCGTTCCCTTCCCGACGAAAAAGCCGGTGAGGCCGCACCGTGATGTTGAGGTAGAGATCCCCCGGCGAACCGCCGCGGAATCCCAGACCTCCCTGACCGGGAACGCGCATTCTGGTGCCCGTATCCACGCCAGGCGGCACGTAGACCTCGATACGCCTATGCAGCACGCGGACATTGGCCGATACCCCCTGGAGGGCATCGCTAAACTCCACGATCAGATTCGTCTCAATGTCACGACCCCGCCGGGCCCCCGACCATGCGCTCCGGTCACGCCCGCCGGACCTGAAGAAATCTGCGAACGCCTCATGGATGTCGTAGAAGCCGGTCGAATTGGAGAAGCCGCCGAAGCCGAAACCCGTCCGAAACCTGCTGAAGCCGCCGAACGGCGAGCCATGCCCTGCGCGGTGGACATCGGCATCAACGCCGCTGTGGCCAAACATATCATACTGACGCCGTTTGTCTTCATGGCCGAGAATCTCATAGGCCTCGGCTACTTCCCGGAATCGAGCCTCAGACACCTTGCTGTTCCGATTCACATCGGGGTGGTAAAGCCGTGCGAGCCTCCGAAAGGCTCTCTTGATCTCCCCGGCGGAGGCGGCTCGCTTCACTCCTAGAACGAGGTAAGGGTCACGTTTTCCCATCATATCAGTTTTCCACAGGTCTGGAACTCAGTCCCCCGGTTCAGCCGCGGCACTCGACCCTCACATTACCCGGTCGATCTTCCTCACATTTCGGCAGCACCAGGACAAGCACGCCATCAACATAGGAGGCTTCAGCGGCGTCCACATCTACGTGTCCGGGTACGGTAAATTGGCGCTCGAAAGCTCCGGTTTCCCTCTCAATGCTGTGGTAAGCCGCAATTTTAGGCTCAGCCTCAAGTGGACGTTCACCATTGATGGTAAGCCGGTTGCCTTGGATTTCAATATTAATCTTGTCCCGCCCTACTCCCGGAAGATCCATCCGGAACACATAGGTTTCGGCGGTACGTCTTTTTCTTTTTCCAGTCAAGCCCAAAGCAGGTGATCCAGCGCGGCAATCTCTCTGTCGGGTTCGGAAAATTGTGTGTGAGCGCCCGGTGTAGCGAGCCGGATTGTCAGTCCACGGAAACCTGACAAGCGCCGGACGATGTTGCCAACAAAGCCGTGAAAGACCCTTTTTTTCAAGGCGAGAAGTTTTCGTGCCGCCCCTTTTTCCCAAGAGGACCAGGGTAGGTGGCCGAATCTGTTGGACCATTAAACGAGATTGTCTTGTTGCACACCATCCGAGCGGAGTGCGCTTGATCCCTCGATGCTCAGTGCTTCTGTTTTTCCAGCAGGTAACCGTTCTTCCGGAGCTTGTTTACCAGGGTCCATCCCTTGCCCTTGGGCGCGGCCAGCGAATGGACGATCCTTTTCCCCCCGGCCTTGGCTGGAAATTGTCCCGGGGATCGTTTGAGCTTAGGATTCAACTGGATGATCTGGCGAGGGGGAGCATCGGTCATGCGGGCAATCACCGAAACCGGCAGGTCTTTGGCGAGAATCAGACCGGTTATCTGATCGTAGGTGAGAGGCGGTGCAGCGACGACTCTTATTCCGAACGCGCTCTTGTTGGCGTCAATCACTCCCAGGGCTATCCACCTGACGACAAGCACTTCTGCATTTTCGGGAAGCGGTAGATCCCAATATTTGAGCGTGTTCCATTGCGTGCCAAGTTTAGCTACCGCTTTCTCGGAGGTGACGTAGGCCGCCGCGGTCGTGAGCCAGCTCTTGACCCCCAGCTCTTTGCGTATGGTCTTGAGTCGCGACGCGAAGCATCTCGTGGAGCGCTCAAGATCCAGCCGATCATCGTGCCAGGAATCCTTTGACATGGCCACGCCATCGGAGGCGTCGCAGGGCTTTTCCAGGGCCCACCACCCTGCCCCGGGCCATCGCGGTGACGACCGGACGCTGAGACTCGAGAGGACCGGTGCTAGTAGTATGAAATCCTTGGGAATACCCTGCTTCTCAAAAACTTCTTCAAAGAGCCAGGCGTACCGGTTTTTTTCTATCAGCCATGTGGTCAGGACGCTCCGCGCGTCCAGGAGCAGAAAGTTTAACTGGGCCCGAACGCGTGCCCGGACGTCCCTCCTCTGAAACGGGATCACCTCTCCGGCAAAACGAAACGGCTTCTCCAACACCGACGCGGGAAGGGAATACCGGGGGCACGTCGGGGCCGATTCCTTTCTGGGGCCGGCAGCCCGGAGGTCGCGGACGTAGCCCACTGAAAGGAGAATCGAGGCTACGATCAGGATCTTGGTGGAGAATCGAGTCTTGGATGGCATGGGTTCATCGGCAGAACGTCAGTTCTGTTTGCGCTGTAGCTCGCGCTCGAGTTTGTCCAATTTCTCCTGTACCACAAGGTTTTCCGGATTTGCTTTGAGAGACCTGCGGTACGCCTCTGCCGCGTCTTTTTTTCTGCCCATCGCGAGAAGCACATCTCCCAGGTGATCGGCAATAATCGGATCAGACTTCACCTTGTCAATGGCTTTCTCGAGGTATTGGAGGGCCTCGTCGGTTTTGCCTTTCTTGAAAAGAAGCCAGCCCATTGAGTCCATAATGTAGCCATCGTCCGGCTTGAGCTCCGAGGCCTTTCGAATCAGTTTCTCTGCACGCTCCGCGTTGGTTCCCGAGACAAGCAACGTGTACCCGACAAAATTCAATGCACCGGCATCATCGGGCTTTTCCTCAAGTATCCCATTCATCTCCTTGAGGCTGCTGCTCCTGCGACCGCTTTTCTCATAGAGGTTCCCGATGGAGTAACGCAGCTTCAGGTTCTTGGGATCAAGTTCCAAGGCTCGGTAATCGCTCTTCAGGGATTCTTGATATCGGTCGAGCTCTTCGAGAATGGTGGCGCGGATTTGATAGAGATCCGCGTCTTTGGGATCCGCGTCGATGGCCTGGGCCACGTACCGCATGGCTTTGCCGAGCTGTCTTGTCTTAAGAAACATCAGGGAGAGAACGATCCTGGAATTCAGATAAGTAGGCGCACTCTTCGGGATCTGGGTGAACTCTTTCTCCGCCTCGTCGAATTTCCCCTGCTCCCGCAAGACGCGGCCCAGGTGAAATCGGACCTGGTCCCAGCCTGGCTTGGTCTCAAGGATCTGGTTGAGCATCTCCTTGGCCTTGTCATATTCTTTTTCCGCCGCCAGAATGAGGGCCATTTTGATCTTAATGCCCAGATTGGACGGGGCCAGTTTCGATAACTGTTCAAAAACCTTGTATGATTCCGAATACTTCTTCTGACCGGCCAGGACCTGGCCGAGACTCAGGCGGGCATTGATATTAAATGCATCCAGCTTTATCGCTTCCCTGAATTGTTTTTCGGCCTTCCCATACTCCTTCTTCAGGTTGTAGATCGCTCCCAGCTCGGTATGAACCTGCGAGGCCCCCTCCTTTCTCTTGCTCAGAAGTTCCTTGAATGTTGCCAATGCCTTGTCGTACTGCTTGCTCTCGACGTACACTTTACCGAGATAGAAGTAGCCTTCCTTCTCGAGAGGAAACCGCTTGATCATTCTCTTGAATGTCTTCTCAGCATCCGCGTACCGCTTCTGGGAGGCCTGGAGAGATCCGAGAAAGATGTAGAGATCGGTTTCGTCTGGTTTGAGCGCCAATGCCCTGCTGTACGATTCAATAGCCCGGCCGCGATCACCGGTCAGTGTGTAAATCTTGCCAAGCAGGGACTAAGCTTCTTCATACTTCGGATCGAAAATCGTGGCCAGACGGGCCATAATCAGAGCGTCCGCTATTTTTCTGTTACGGGCCAAAAGGGTTCCGATGCGGACATTGAGATAGGCCGAGGTAGGATCGAGAGAAAGCGCTTTTCGATAATAGTAGATCACTTTATCGGTATCTCCCCGGGCCTCGGCCTGCTCGGCCATGAGGAAATAGAGGCCCGGATCGCCTTCCAGTTGTTCCGAAGCGTCGCCGGAATCGAGTCCGACGAAGATGCCCGGCTCCGTTTCGCAATAAGACGGTGGGGCAACCGGTACTAAGGCAATGATTACCAGTGCGCCTACGGTTACGGTTTTCAAGATCCGCTGCATAACCTACCTTCGACCTTTCACGAGGTTTCCTGGCCCTCGATGAATAAGAACGATCCGCTCACTCCTGCCGGCTGAATTCTTGGCCGGCCAACATCCACGACTGAACTCTTCACTTCATTCGACCACCGGATCGATGATTCAAAGCGCCTTTTTTCCGTGGCTGCGCGGGGCAATAGCGACGGACGCAAGGTCTTATCGTCTTCCAGACTGTTTCAGCCTGGCGATCACCTCTGCGTACGGTGGATGTCCGAATACAGCGCTGCCGGCGACAAACACATCCGCTCCGCAGCCGGCCAATTCGGGCGCATTTGCCGGGCTCACCCCTCCGTCCACTTCAATGAGCACACGGAATTCGGAACGGTCGACCATCTCCCTGAGCGCCTGTACCTTCTCGAGCATGGTCGGAATAAAGGCTTGTCCTCCAAAGCCGGGATTGACGGTCATGATCATGGCTACGTCCAGTTGAGCCATGACATATTCGATAGCCTCCAGGCTGGTTGACGGGTTCAGAGCGGCGCCGGCTTTCATGCCGAGCTCTCTGATCCTCGTGAGGGTCCGGTGCAGATGATGGGTTGCCTCCGGGTGGACGGTGAGGATGTCGGCTCCCGCATCATGAAAGGCCTCCAGATAGCTGTCCGGGTCGGATATCATCAGGTGCACGTCTACGGGAATACTGTTGACCTTTTTCACCGCCTCCACAATCATGGGCCCGATGGTGATATTCGGGACGAAGTGGCCGTCCATAACATCAACATGCACCCAGTCCGCGCCCGCGCTCTCGATCGCCTGAAGCTCTTCGGCCAATCGCGTGAAGTCTGCGGAGAGGATTGAGGGGGCTACCAATATGTCTTTCGATGTTTCCATGCAACGCCTCGTTTCAGATCCCTCGACACAAGCCCCGTTTCGCGGTTCGGCTTTCCGGAGCTCTCAAGTAGAAAAAGTCCCTTTACATAGAATCGGTTTTCTCCATCAGCCGCCCGCGGCCACA
>JARRRG010000011.1:0-15075 GCA_037380965.1 Deltaproteobacteria bacterium | reverse complement strand
GCCCTCGCCAGCTCGTCGGCCGACGTGGCTCCCGGTACGCGCGTCCACTCCCTGAACGGGTAGTTCTGGCAGTACAAACAGTTGAAGGAACATGCCTGGTAAAAGACCGCGAGATTTTTGTACCCATGCTCCGGACCGCGAGAAACCGAGTAATCGGGATATCCGCAACCCCGGCTTGCCGGGCATACGAAATCCGCCACACAGTTGGTCGGCAACGGATCGTAATAGTAGGACAGATTTCCCTCGTGGGGCCGTCCGCCCTTGAGCTTGCCCCCAACCACCGAGCGAATTCCGCAAAAGCCGACGCCACCCTCGGGTATTTGACACCGATGGAAGCACAACTGACAAGCAACACCTTTTTCAGATCGCGGAGGGTGCGGCGGTAACCCATACCTGAGACGGCTTTCACCATGCACTGACTCAATTTCCGACTGAACCTGAGGAAAGTTGTCGCGCACACAATCCCCGCAAAAGCCCAGCAAATCGGAAATGGTCACCGCGGTTTTTTCGCAGTACCGGCACGTACCCATTGTCGTCCCTGTTTCACATAACCTCTCACGATGGAATCCGGACCGTCCCTCCGGCGCGGTCAACCGTCATTCGCTCACCCGCGCTCCTCACCGGGCTCGAGTGCAGTGACGCCGGCGGTGAGAAGCCCGCTCAAATTCTCACCGGCTCACCCGTTGTCGCCTCTTTCTGACCCGGGAACCTCCATTTCCAATCGAGCTCCCAGATCATGACCGCGCCATCACCGGACGACGTGATAACGAAGCGGCCGTTCGACGAAAATTCACCGCCGGTGATCTCGCGGGCATGCCCCTTGAACTCCCTCAGGCATTCGCCGGTCTCGAGGTTCCAGATTCGGCATATGCCATCGTTTTCTCCTGTCAGGGCGAAGTTGTCATCAGAAGGAAAGGCCACCACCCTGACCCCACTCTCTCCGGCTTCCAGGGTGCGGATCGTAGTCCCTCTCTTGACATCCCACACCCGGGCCGTTCCGTCCATCGCGCCCGTTATGAACCGTTCTGCACTTACGGAAACCGCGAGACTGGTGATTCTATCCGTATGTCCCCTCAAGTCACGGAGGAGCCGCCCCGAGTCCGCGTCCCACATTTTGACCACCCCATCGAACCCGGCTGAAAGGATGAGCCTGGAATCGTCAACGAAAGCTGCCGCGGCCACTTCGCCGTCGTGCCCCTTGAACGTTTTCAAGAGTGTTCCGTCGAGCCGGTTCCACAGCTTAATTGACCCGTCCCATGAGCTTGAGAGAATCTGTTTCCCATCCCGGGATAAGGCCACCGAACTGATGGTGTCGGTATGACCGCTCAGCGCCAGTATGTTCTTGCCCGTGTTCAGATCCCAGAGTCGTACCGAGCGATCATCCCCACCTGAGACAGCCTCTCTGCCGTTGGACGAGAAAGAGAGCGTCCCGACGTTCCATCCTCCACGGAGGCCGACTCGGACGCCGTACTTGCTCATGCGAGAGATCGTCTCGAGCGCGACATCCGACCGCTCATATCCCGGCAAGGTCTGAGCCTTTCGAATCAGGGAGTAGGCCGTGGCAAAGGCTCGTTTTCTCACTGCTTTCTTGGCGGTTTCGATCATGTGCTCAAATTGCTGACCCGACCTGATCTGCTTCTGGACCGGCTGGATTTTTGCGAGCGTCAAGTGGGGGATGACCGGGCGACTACCAACTTGCCAGATTCGGACGGCCATATCTCGGCCGCCTGCGAGGAGTCTTTCACCATCCAGAGTGAACGCCAGGCAGTTGATCTGGCCCTCCATTGTGTCGAAGGTCCTGAGAACGCGCCCCGTTTGGGAGTCCCACAGTTTGATCCCGGAAGTGGTGTCGTACGTCGCCGCGAGCTGTCCGTTCGGATTGATTGCCACCACGCTGACCGGCCCCCGATGAGCTTGAAATTGCGCCAAAACTTGGCCGGAACGGGCATCCCACAGGACCGCCCGCTTGTCTTTCCCTCCGGTGACGAGCCGGGTCCCGTCCGGCGCGACACTGAGAGAAATGACTTGATCTTCATGGGCTTTTTCGAACCCAAGGGTCGTGGCATCGGCACTGCACACTCTCTTGATGCGCCGGTCCACTCCGGCAATGAATATCTCGGGCTGCGATTCGCTGTCGAAAACCGCGGCTGCCGCAGTGTGAGCCGGAATCTTAATGGTTGAGACGCCCCTGAATTGAGCCGTGTCCCAGAGACGAGCCGCACCTTTCTCCTCGACGGTCAGAATGTGACTTCCATCCGGTGAAAAACCAGCTGCAGTGATGTTCCCGTCAGCCGAAAGGCTGCCCACCACGCGACCCGACTCGAGATCCAAGAGGTTCACCGGCGCGCCCGCCTTTGGTCCAGCCATCGCGACCATCTGCTCATCGGGCGCGATCCACAGGGACACCGGCGCGTCGCCGAGGACGGAAATGCTCTTGATCTCTTCACCGGTGGCCGCGTCCCAGATCCTGATCGTCCTGTCTCGTCCTCCGGAGACAAACTTGCCGGACGTGGGAAAGGGGATGGCCGCGGTAATCCAGCCGTTGTGACCCTTGAGTACGAGTGACTCGGACAGGTTTGCGAAGACGAACGAACTGGCAATACCCTCAAGCCCCAATCCCGAGATTTGCGAGCCCGCGGGAAGAGCTTTGAGCCGGGCGAGGCCCTCCTCGTGAAGACCGCTGTGCATCAGCGCCCCTATGAGCCATCCCGCGGCTTCGTCGTCCTGGGGAAATTGCTCGAGATACGTCTCGAGATGGGTCACCGCGTCCTGGTGCCTTCCCGCGCCGACGAGTGCAATGGCATAGTGCTTCAACCGCCCTTCGGTCGCGTCTTCAGCCGCCAGAGAAAGCTCGGCGGCCTTCACGGCCCCCTCGGCATCGCCCAGGGTCAGCAAGCACCGGCCGAGAAGGTGTCCTCCTCGCCCCACATATTCGGGTGTCTTGACCACCTCTTCCAACCTGACAACGACTTCCCGATCCAATTCTCCGGTGCGAAGCCATTCCAGCACTCCGACGTTGTACACCGCCTCCGGGTGGTGGGGATCCGACTCCAAGGCCTTGGCCAGCACGCTTCGCGCTTCGTCGGCCCAATTGAGGTCCATGAGGGAAACCGCTCGATTGTTGAGCGCGTCGGAAAGGAGCTTCACCTCATCAGGCGGTTCTCGGGTGTAGGGAGTCCGTGAGACATTTTCGTACGCCGCAGCCAGATCTTTTCTGAGCTCCCGCATGGATGGGTAGCGCTTCGCGGGATCTTTCTCCATGCAGTTGAGGATGATCTCTTCTACCGAAGCCGGTATGTCCTTCCGGATCAAACTGGGTCGAGGAGGTTGCTGCTTCAGATGGGCAAGAGCCAGCTTATTCGGTTTGTCTCCCTTCCTCGCTACAAACGGTTTTCTCCCGCAGCATATCTCGAAAAACATCACCCCGAATTCGTAGACGTCAGCCTGAGGGCCGACGTCGGCTCCCATTTTCCACATTTCCGGGGCCATGTACGCCGGGGTTCCCATGCCGGCCGCCGTAACCGAAGAGTGATGTTGGATGATCGTGTCTGTAAACGTGCTGATCGGTGTGAGGTCTCCTGCTTTTTCCTTCGATGGCCGCTTGGTCAAGCCGAAATCGGTCACCTTCAGGACACCCTCTCTGGTCAGCATACAATTGGCAGGCTTCACATCCCTGTGAACCAGGCCCTTTGCATGCGCATGGGCCAGGCCGTCGGTCACCTGAACCATGAGGTCAAGGAGCTCGCCCCATTCAATGCCACCGCGCCCCTCGATCCATTCGGTGAGCGATCCACCATCGGCGTACTCGATGAAGATCCTGGGGCTCCCCGCGATATTTCTGACGTAGTAGCATGCAGCGATATTAGGGTGAAAACCGATGTCAATCCAGGTCTCAGCCTCCTTGACAAATAGCGCGCGATCCTCCTCATTCTCACGCAGGTGGAAGAACAGCGACTTGACCGCGATCATCGTGTTCCATCGCAAGTGATTCACGACATAGACCGCGCCCATTCCGCCGTATTTTATATCCCTGACATCATAGAGGTTTTCTATTACATCTCCCACCTTCCACTCGGTGACGTGCTTGCTCGAGCCGGACCGTTTGCCGGTACGAACACCTGTACGCTTTTCAGGCGCCGATGATTTCGGTTGCTCGGCTGAGCTTGGCCCGAGGCTTACCGAGAAACCGAGGGACCTGATGAAGGCGATCAGCTCGGGTATCCGAGGGTGCTGGCGTGTAACAAGTTTGATGGTCCGGCCTTCGTAAATGATCTGTCTGACTTCCTCCTGGGGAATCCGAGTAATACGGGAAATCCTCCGCAGAACTTTCTCCGACGCGTCTTGTGCGGCGGGGGTTGGAACGATGGCTATGGTTATTTTCGTATTGCTCATGTTCTCACAGCAGCTTGACAAGGGAGAGGCTGAGCTTGTCCTCCCGGGGATTGACCTTCTCTATGCGGATAAGAGCCTGATCGTACGGGTTCAGGGAAAGGCCGTTGGGCGTGTTCAGAGGAGCCTTGAAAGCCAAATCAGTGATTTGAACAAGATGAAATTTCGAGAACCGTTGCAGGACGATCGCCTTGAATTCTTGATCCTTGCGTTGCTGCAGGTACTTCAGGAGGAAATATCGCTGTCGCTCTCGTTCGAGCAAGACTGCGCGTTCCAGGGGATAGGATGTCTCGATGAGGATTTTCTCCAGCTCGTCCCGATCCAGGAGGGGCGTGCCCCTTTCGAGGAATGACTTGACTTGCCGTTGGAGGAGGAGGTCCGGATAGCGCCGAAGAGGTGACGTCGCGGTGGCATAGGCGTTCAAACCAAGAGTGGAATGCGGACCGGGATCGACACCTATGTCGCTCCGCACCAGCGTCTTTCGGCATCGGTACGATGCGACGGGATCGTACTCGTCACCAAGATCGATTCTTTCACTCGGCGGCGGCTGGATGCGAAATATGCCGGGGAGACCATGTTCCTTCAGAAAAAGGGCGAAGAGGCTGTTGGCCAGGATCATCATCTCGGAAACGAGAATTTGGGCGGGAGTTTCTCTGTCCCTGATCGAGACTTCGATCCCGCCGTCTTCCTCCACGCGGACCATCAATTCAGGGTCCCTGAAAATGAGCGCGCCTGCTGCCACCCGCCCTTCTCTCAGCGCGTGAGCGACGGAAAACAATTTCGCCTCTTTGGTCTCGGGATCGCGGATTCTCTCGTCCGCCTCTTCGTAGGAGAGCCTCTCGCTCACCCGAATCACGGATGAAAAGATGCTGAAGTCTTTCCGCTTCAAGTCGGAACCGAGTCTGACCATCATGCTGATTGCCGGGCGGATTTCACCAACGGCAAGACTCGCTGCTTGCTCGGACAGAACCCGCGGAAGCATGGGAATCGTCAGGTCCGGCAAATAGAGAGACGTGGCTCTTTCCCGCGCGGCCGCGTCAAGGGCGGAATTATGTTCCACAAAGTGGCTCACATCGGTGATATGTATTCCGACGAGCAGGTCTTCACCCTCATAGGAGAGGGAGAGAGCATCGTCAACGTCACGGGTGAAAACAGAGTCCACCGAGATGATCTCTCCCTCGGTCATCCGTGTGGCCGCGGGAGGCGGTGACTTCTCGGCGACCTCGAGTGCGCACTCCTGAGCTTCAGCTCCGAATTCCACCGGCACCTTTTCGGCCCGCAGGCGCACATTCTCGTCTTCTGACCACAGCCCGAGCTTCACGAGTACCGCAAAAGGATCGACATTGGAGCCCACTCCTGCGTTCGAGAAGACCTCCCGTACCCTTTTAAAGGTGATCCAGTCCTTTCCGTGCAGTGCAGCTTCCTCGAGCATGGGGATAAAACCCTCGGGCGCGCCACTGACGGTGACTTCGCCGTTCATCTTCACATGACGAAGGAATTCGGAGGACGCGGCCAGAAACTCCATACGTTCCGCATCCCTTTCACGCTGAATACGGGCTTGTTCGACGCGATCCGGCGGATTGACATCGATCTTGTTGGGCCGAATTCTAAAGTAGATTCTGTCTTCAGAAATAGCCCGCAACAGAGCCGCGAGGCAATTCAGGTCCGGCTTGCTTCCGAAAACGAGTTCAGCGAGATCTTCGACCGGTATTTCTGTCATTTCCTGACCGACCACTTCCCACACTTCGTCGAGCTCTATGTGGCTCTTGATCTCTTCCCTCGCGGCTGCAATCGCCTTGAGGCGGCCCACTTGTTCATCCCTTGTACCGGGAATGGGGAAGTCCGGGTCGGTGCCGCCAGTGAGAATTCGATTTGGAGACAGTTTAGTCTCTTTGCCTTGTTCGCTGAGAATCCTGACTCGACGGTCGTCAACTTCCAGCACCAATCCGGAGCAAATGCGACGATTGTCAAAATAGTCGACGACATCGTTCTTGCGAATGCTCATACGTTACCGTCACGACCTTCGAAAATGATGTGAGGGCTGCCCATTATGCGCGCCCGTAGTGAAAAGCCATCACCGATGCCTTCCCGCTGATCTGCGGGGGTGAGTTCGCGTGCGACCGACATACTTTGCGTACCTCTCCCAGGTACCTTACCTGGTAATGTAACAGGGTCAAAGGGCCTGAGGCTACCGATTTTTTTCCCAAAACAATGGCACAATGTTTCGGGAGGGACTATGCACATCACCGAGAGGGACGGACTTTTCAGCGGCAGAGGTCATCCGGCCGGCAGAGGAAATACTTTCGGAAGCCCGGACGCGTTCCGCTGCAGTAACGCTTCCTGCATCCGAAGCGGTGGGATGGGGCCCTGTCGGCACCGCGCTCGCAAACCCCGCGGGCTCTGCTTCTTCAATGATTTCGCGATTCCGGTTCATTATTGGTCCGTCTTATGATAATTACAAAGAGGGTTCCTGACGGAGGACCGAGCGGTGCGAGACGGGGAGCTCCGGTTGTGAAGAAGCGAGTTGCAGAGATCTTCGAGGAGAGTATCAGCCTCAAACGGGCCTTCTTGAATGAAAACCTGGAGGTCCTGGAACGGATTATTCTCGGACTCGCGCATGTTCTGGAGGGAGGACACAAGGTACTCCTTTTCGGTAACGGAGGATCGGCTGCTGACGCCCAGCACATCGCCGCGGAGTTCGTGAACCGGTATTTGATCGACCGGCCCCCGCTCCCCGCGATCGCCCTGACGACGGACAGTTCCGTGTTGACGTCAATAGCCAATGATTTCAGTTTTAAAGACGTGTTCGCTAAACAGATACGAGCCATTGGCAGGAGCGGGGATGCGGCGATCGGAATCAGCACCTCCGGAAGGTCCGAGAATGTAGTCCGAGGCTTGGAGGTTGCCCGGGAGATCGGACTGATTACCATCGGTTTCGGAGGGCCGCCGGGTACTGTCATGCAGGACGTGTGTGAACATTATCTGTGCGTAAAGAGCCGGTCAACGCCTCGGATTCAAGAGGTTCACCAGTTGATCGGGCACACCGTGGTTGAAGTCGTGGACCAGGTTCTCTTCGGCATGCCGAGAGCATGAGGAGCCGAGCCAATATGGTTCGATCAATTGGTGGGGAGCACATTCGTTCCGAATGACCTGAGGTCGGCGTTCCGCATTCCGCCTGGAGGGTTGGCTGGAAGCCGGCCGGTATCACCAGCGAGCAGGTTTGTGCCATGAGTGAGGAATCCGAAAGCGGACTTCGCAAGATCATGACTGCTGAGGTGCAGGTACCCTTCACCTTCAGCATTATCGACGCGCATGATCCCTCTCTTCGATCAGCGGAGCAACGGGCGGTGACCAAATCGCTGAATTTGGGAGGCCTGGTGTTCGAGATCGGAAAGATGGAAGTGGAAGGGTTCCATCTGTCATTTGCCGATGCGACTCACGGCCGCAATTCTCTGGAAATTATCCTGCAAATGGGCAAGAAGTCTGATGTTGTCGAGGTCTTGGGGCAGGTAGAATGGTATGAGAGGCGATCCGGTCCCGAAGGTTTCTCTTTTGTCGTCGGCGTGAGCTTCGTGGACATCCAGGCCGACGCGCTGGCGCTGCTGAGGGATTATCTCCAGCAATTCCAGAAGTCCGCCCGATAGACCTCGTTACCGTGGAATGCGGAGAATGAAGATGGAGGAAGACTATTTCGGTTTTGACCTGGGCAAGCTCGTGATAGGGCTGATAAAGCTGTTGAAAGACGAGGGCCTGCTCAAAGAGGAAGCGGTACTGGATCTCCTGTGGGAGGCTAAGGATGCGAAGTTTCCGTGGGACAGGGCCGATATCAAGGAACTGATCAAACTGTGAGCGACTGAGCGAGCACGTGTCCCTCGGCATGTTTCCGCCGGTGAAATAGGGGTCGATCGATACTCCTCGCTGGTCTATGCTTTCAAAATGGGGGATCGGATCGGCATGACGGCCGGTCCGATAATTGTAACCTTCGGGGAAGCGGTCCCTGAACCAATTCGTAAGACAGGAATTATGCCATGAGTGATCTGCGAGAAACGTTGAGAGTGCCGTTGGAGGAACTGAGCTGGCGAGATTCTCTCGCGGAGCTGGTCGGGGAAAGCACCTCCTCGATAGAACCGCACGAAGAGATTGTCGGCCAAGAGCGGGCTGTCAAAGCAATACGATTCGGGCTGGCAATGAAAAGCTCAGGCTACAACATCTTCGTTTCGGGAATGAACGGCAGCGGGAGAGAGACCATCGTAAGACGTTTGATCGAAGAAGCAAACGTGGATGGCAACATCCCCGATGACGTCTGCTATGTCAACAACTTCAAGAATCCGGATCAGCCGAGACTCCTGCTGTTCGAGGCGGGACAGGGACGCAAATTCAAGACGCGCATCGAATCTCTTCTCGAGACATTGAAAAAGAAAATCCCCGCGGTATTTGAAAGCGAGGAATTCCAGGCCGCGCGCAACGAGATTGTGAATCAGCACATGGGCAAGCAGAAGGCCCTGTTCAAAAACTTTGAGAACAAGGTCAGCTCGGAAAATTTCATGATGGTCCAGGTTCAGATAGGTCCCTTCACTCGGCCCGACCTCGCCCCTGTCGTAGTGGGCAATCCCATGAGAATTGAACAGCTCGAATCGCTCGTCGAAGAGGGCAAATTCTCCGCGGAAGAGCTCGAGAGAATCAAGGAAAAGCACAAAGAGCTCACCCAGGAGATGGAAAAGATTTTCAAGGAAGCCCGTGACATCGATAAGACGATACAGGAGAATCTCGAGAAACTCTCCAAGGACTGGGTTGAACCGCCGCTGAAGGACCTCTTGAGTCCCATAGGGGAAGAGTTTGAGTCGGACGCGGTGAAAGGCTATCTGGAAGAAATTGAGGCCGACATCATAGCTCACCTCGATCGCTTCCGCCCCCGGATGGTTCAACAGCAGCCCCCGTCCGGGGGAGAGGGCACGGCCGCGCCGCCGATGCTCTTGCCTCCCGATCCGACCCAATTCAAAGATTACGAAGTGAATCTCGTAGTGGACAACGCGGAGACGACCAAACCGCCGGTGGTATGGGAAACTACCCCCAATTTCCGCAACCTCTTCGGTACTGTGGAGCGGGTTATGGATGCCAGAGGCATGTGGAGCTCCGATTATCGCCACATCAAGGGTGGCAGCCTGCTCAGGGCCATGGGCGGGTACCTCGTGTTAAACGCGAGAGAGGTGCTCACTGAAGTTGGGGTTTATCCCATGCTGAAGCGAACGCTGCGCAACCGCGTGCTCGAAATCCAGACCGATCCCTTCAGCTTTCTCTTCACCTCAGTCCTGAAGCCCCAGGAGATCCCCGTGAAGCTGAAAGTAGTCATGATCGGAGAACCGGAGATATACGAGATACTCCACTGGTATGACGAGGAATTCCGAATTATTTTCAAGGTCAAAGCGGACTTCGACTCGACCATGCCCAATACCAATGAGAACCTGAACAAGCTTGTCGGTTTTATCGCTAACGTATGTAAGGAAGACAACCTCCTGCCCTTTGACACATCGGGAGTCGAGGCAGTTGCCAGGCTGGGAATTCGATGGGCCGGCCGCAAGAAAAAGATCTCCACGCAGTTCGAACGATTAGCCGATCTCGTTCGGGAGTCCGACCTCAAGGCTACACAAGCGGGCGCGTCCGCAGTTTCGGCGCAGCATGTCGAAGAAGCCAATGCCGACCGTCTCGATCGGATCAACATGATCGAGGACAAGATCCACGAATTCATTGAAGACGGTATCCTTATGATCGATACGTCGGGCTCTCGCGTCGGCCAGATCAACGGCCTGAGCGTGTATGCGCTCCCCGAATTCTCCTTTGGACGCCCCTCGAGGATTACCGCGAAGATCAGCATGGGCAAATCGGGCATCATCAATATCGAGAGAGAGGTCGAGCTTTCCGGGCACAGTTACGATAAAGGTGTGCTCATTTTCGCGGGCTTTCTCAGAGACAGGTTCGCTCAGCAAAAGCCCTTGAATCTCACGGCCAGCATAACCTTCGAGCAGTCGTACTCGGGTGTAGACGGTGATTCCGCGTCCTCTACCGAGCTGTACGCCTTGCTGAGCGCACTGTCAGGCAAGCCGATCGACCAATCCGTCGCGGTAACCGGGAGTGTGAATCAGCATGGAGAGGTGCAGCCGATTGGCGGAGTCAACCAGAAAATCGAAGGGTTCTTCAAGGTGTGTAAGGCCCAGGGGCTGAACGGAAAACAGGGGGTCATGGTTCCGAGGCGTAACCTGGGAGACATCCTGCTGGAATCCGAAGTGCTCGAAGCCGTCAACAACGGTCAGTTTCATGTCTGGGCCGTGGATACGGTGGACCAGGGGATCGAATTGCTCACCGGTGTTCCTGCTGGAGAGCGCGATAGTGACGGCAATTACCCGGAAGGAACCATCAACTACTTGGTCGATGCGCGACTTGAGGAGCTCTCCAAAGGAATTAAGGAGTTCGAGTCGACAAGTAGTGAGGATGAGGACAAAGACGATTCCACGGATAGCAACCTGTAGAGAGGGAATTATCCGAGTCTGCGCGGGTTAGGGGGCGGCTCTTCCTGTTCCGGGGAGACGCGCCGCTTCTCCTCTCGCAGCTTCTTCAGTTCCTCCCAAGCCCGTTCGAGCTCATCGAGCGACGGTCGATCAGTCGATGAGTTCGCCTGTTCGAGATCACGGCCTTCCGAGCGCGCTTCGTCTATTTTTCGCTTCATCGCATCGAGCCTGGTCAGCGGATCGGAGCGTACTTCAGCCGTCGAATCGTCCGCGCTCAATCGACGCTCGAGCTTCTCCAGAAAATCCTCCGCCCGCTCGCGCAGGGCCCCTTCTCCGGTAAGATCTTCCTTCAGAACAATAAGCTCACCTCTGATCCGTAACCAAAGCTTATCCAAGAACATCTACCGATCCTCTTCCCCACCACCATCTCCGCGTCAACTGACGAAAGCTTTCCCGCCTCATACCTCGCTCTGCGCGGTTCGGCCAACCTCTTTGAAACCTTTTTCGCTCATGTGCATCAAATTCATTGACAGAGTATGGGTCGAGTGACCGGGAGGTGAAAATATGAACTATCGTATCGAGACGGACGGACTCAGGATATACCTTTCTCAAATAGAACACTACCCAGTATTGAGTCGCGAAGAAGAAAATACGCTTGCTTTGAATTACCGCGACAATGCCGATGAAGAAGCGGCGCAGGTCTTGATTACCTCCAATCTCAGGTTCGTTATCAAAGTTGCGCTGGGATATCGTAATTACGGAGCCAAGCTCATGGACCTGATTCAGGAAGGCAACATCGGCTTGATGAAGGCGGTCGAGAGATTCGATCCAGACAGGGGCTATCGGTTGATCTCCTATGCTATCTGGTGGATCAAGGCCTACATTCAGAATTACATCATTCGTTCGTGGTCCCTCGTGAAGATCGGCACGACTCAAGCTCAACGAAAGCTGTTCTACAGGATCGCCGATCTGCCGGAAGCTCGAGATCAGGAACATCACATGGAAAATGTGGCCAAGCTCGCTCGGAAGATCAAGGTAACTGAAGACGAAGTTATTGATATGGTGGCACGGATGAGAGCACACGATCTCTCGCTCGACGACCTCATCGCGGAAAGCTCGAGAGACTCCTTCACCGATACCCTGAAGGACCACCGGCCCGACCAGGAGGAAACCCTGAGTTGGTTTCAGGAGAGGAGAGAGCTGAAAGAATGGGCTGATGGCGCGTTGGAAGCGCTCAATCCCAGGGAAAAGTATATCGTGGAGAAACGGATACTCTCCGAAGAGCCAGTGACCTTGAAAGAGCTAGGAGCCCACTTCGGGATCACCAGAGAGAGGGCTCGCCAGATCGAGAGAACCGCGCTCGACAAACTCAGATCCGACTATGTGCGGTCTCAGGTGGCGGCAGCCTGAGACGATCTCTCAGGAAACCGCTCAAGACGGCGCGAACTGCTCCACGTCTCAATCAGGATGGGGAGAAGCTCACGTCATTCGTAACGAAAAGGCAGAAGCATCAACGCACCGACGTGCGGCGCGTTGATGCTTCTGCTTTTCGTTGACAATCATCGGCCTCTTATCCCCGGATTCGACTCACCAAGTCCAGGCCCCATCGAGAGAGGGGTCCGCCTGCTTCTCTCCATTTGAGGAGTCTTCTTTTTTGCAATTTTTCCGATATGCCGTATAACATTCGAGTGGTTAGCTGCGTCGAATTGATAGGAAAATGGGGAGCTGATGAATGATGTCGATCTGGTGAACGAGTCCCGAAGGGGAAACCGAGCCGCGTTTTCCGAGCTCGTCCGAAGGCATTCGAGACCGTTGACGATGATGATCTTGCGAATTGTAAGAGATGAGGAAGATGCGAAAGATCTCTCGCAGGCGGTCTTTCTCAAGGCCTTCGAAGGGCTTTCCAGGTTCAAGATGGCTTCGTCGTTTAAGACGTGGTTGTATCGAATCGCGATGAATACCGTAAAGGACCATCTCAGAAAACGACGGCCGGTGCCGGATTCGGATCTTGTCGATCAGGTGGTGGACCCCGCGCAGTCTCCGGGCGAGCGGATCGATCGGGGAACACGTCTCAGACGATTGCGGGAAGCCATCGATCGTCTCCCCGAAAAACAACGTCTTACCTTGCAGTTGAGGATCTACGAGGAGATGGATTACAAGGAGATCGCGAGCATCCTCGGAGGGTCCGCGGGCAGCGCTCGAGGCAACTTTTTTCAGGCAGCCAAGACGCTCCGAGAAAAATTGGTGAAAGACGATGAGAAAACTTGACTGCACAAAGGCGGAGGAATTAATCATCCGGGACCTGGATGAGGGCCTGGACCGGGAAATGGCGGCACTGCTGGAAAGCCATGTCAGCCATTGCTCCTCGTGCCGGGACTTCAGAGAGGAGGCGGCCTCGCTCCTGGCTTCTGTAGCGGCGGACGTTCCGGACGATCCCGGTGAGGATTTCTGGCGATACTACGATGTATCCCTCGAAGCTCGGTTACGAGAGAAGAGTCTCAGCCGACCATGGGGGTTCGGCCTGAAATTAGCCGGTGTCATCCTGGCCGGGATCCTGGCCGTTCTGGTGGTTCGCTGGGGCCTCATGGAGCCGCAGAAGCCCAGAATGATGGACAACCGCGTGGCAATGCTGTTGATTCAAGATCTCAATGGGTTGTACGGTCCGGTGGGAGAAGAGTTTGCCATTCCGGCCAATCCTCCCAATCAGTTACTGGAGGCTCTGACTCCCGAGGTTTCGCGCTCCGATGACGCTCTGGTTACCTGGTTCGAGGTGGAAGATGAATCCGATGACCTCCTCCTGTGAGGCATAAAAGGAGATACCATCATGCGTCCTGTGGTCGCTGCTGCCATGCTTTGCGCGCTGGCATTCTGTCTGAGTGGGAATGCACTCTCCTCCGGCCCCCCGAAAAACAGCGATAAGATCCGGGAAAAAATAGAGTTCATGAAGATGTGGAAAATGCTGGACGTCCTGAACCTCGATAAGGCCACGGCCGACAAGATCCTGGATATACGGCGGAAATATGTCGCGCGGAAGAAACGTCTCCGTCGAGCTCTGAACGAAGATTTCCGCCAGCTCAGGCGCCAGCTCCGCAAAACTCCCCGGGGATCCGCCAATGCCGGGCTCAACCGTCTTCTCGAGAGCATTCGAAAGACGAGACAAAAGATGCGCGCGCTCTGGAATGAGCAGTACGAGGAAGTGGCCAAGCATCTCTCGATTCGCCAGCAGGCGGAGCTGATCCTTTTTCTGAGGGACTTCCGCAGAGAGATCCGTTCCATGCTCCGTCTTCCCGCCCGCCAACTGCCAAAGGCGCCGACCAACAAAAAAGACAGGTCCCGTCCGCCGGCCGGGCAGCCCGCTGCCCCATAATGTTGACCGGCAAGGAACGGCCCCCAGCCGTGGCCACACTCCCTGAATGCCCGGAGGGTGCTCACGGTCGTGACCCGCACGTCGCAATGCTCATCTGAGGACAGTTTCGGGAACCGATAACGCTCTGAGGGTCCAGCTTCTTTCTGAACACTCCACAGAAGGTCCCTTATGGTGCTCACTGTTTGGGCTCGCGAAGGTGAACGAGCTCTTCAGGGCCTCATTGTGGGATCGGTAAACGGCCGATAGGGATCCCGTTGTGGCATGAACGGAGATTTCTTGCCGTCCTGAGTGACAAATTTGCCGTCGAATAAGGCCGCGCAACCATTCACACAAAGTAACACGGCGACGGCGAGCAGGAGCAGTTTTTTCATTTCTCGAGGCCCGGAAAAGGATAAAGACCGTCCTACGGCGGTACGGTCTTTACCATGAAATGCCTTTTGACGGAAGACACAATCCGTCATTCTGATTAATCGTTGCTTCCGTTCGGAGAATCAGTCGCGATGAATTCCTATTGACGGCAGCCAAGGCCCGGCTCCCCCGAAAGGCGTCCCTCTCTGCTCTAGATGCGCCTTAGCCTCTCTCATCCCCCTCCGGGGCCGGCTGTAACCTGCCTCCCCTCTTTCTCGTGCACCATAACCTCCCTCACCGAGCCAGCCGTGCTGGCGCTGTCCGCACACCGAGAATCGTTATCAGGGAGCATCCCTCAATAGAGTTAGGCCAATATGTGTTCCTCCCAGAAGACAATTTGGTCGACAAGCAGCAGCGTACGCGGATTCGCTCCTCCGTTGCGTCTCAGCTCCCGACTGCTGGTCCGGC
>JARRRG010000010.1:0-14942 GCA_037380965.1 Deltaproteobacteria bacterium | reverse complement strand
GAAAAATCAGCTCCTGCCGTAAATAGATGGTTCCCGGCCCTGGCAGCTTGTTGGCGAGGATAGCCGAGATAAATCCGGCTGTGAGCATACCGTGGGCAATCCTGGTCTTGAAAAAAGTCGGTTGCGCGTACGCTTCGTTTACGTGGGCCGGGTTGAAGTCCCCGGTTATCCCCGCATAGAGATAGATATCAGATTCGCTGACGGTTTTGGCGAATTCGGCTGAATCACCTACATTGAGCTCCCCGATGGTCTTTCCTATCATCCCCGTCTCCCTTGCCGTAGAGTAGTCCCAATGTCCACGGGCTGAAAAGCGTCTAGAACCAGGATTTGTGGGTCCAGATTTCCTCCTCGAGATTTTTCTTGTCCTCCTTGAGCATGAGATACTGGGACGCGTTCTGAATGGCCTGCCCGCCCTGACGGCCCACTGCCAAAGCCAACTTGATCACGTCTTCGGGAAAGTCCTCCTTGACGGCGCTGCAGAGTCGCATGACCCCTATGACCTCGTCACCGGACGTGATCGGCACGCAGAGCACCGACGCGATTTCCTCCCGGACGGCTGCCTCTTTCTGCTCAAGCCCCTCCTCGGCCGCGACATCGTTGACCACCACCTGTTTCCCGCCCAGGACCTCCTGGACGCTTCTGCTGTCGGCCGCGGGCTCCTTGTTCAGGTACTCGTCGCTGAGGCCGCAGCTCGCCATGAGGCTCAACGTACCGGTGTCTTTATTCAAGAGCCGGATCGATACACCTTTGATGTCAAGTGCCTTGGTGAGATCGGTTGTTAAGATGTGGAGTATATTCTTTATGTCCAGGCTGGAATTGATATTCGAGGCCAGGTTGAAGAAGCGTGCCGAATTTTGGTTGATTCGTTCAAACAGGCGTGCGCGTTCAATGGCCATACCGCCTTGCTCGGCCAGCGCGGAAAGAAAATCGATGTCGATCTCGGAAAAATCGCAAGGGCTGGCTGTATAGAGCGCAAGCACCCCTATGGCGCGATCTTGCACCATGACCGGCACATCCAGTATGGAAGCAATCCCTTCAGCCCTCTTTGCCTCATGATTTTCAAGGCGCGGATCTGTCGTGGCGTCGCGAGCGAAGAGGTAACCTTCCTTCAATATTTCATCCACTACTGCAGTCACATGCAGCGGGCCTGCCTGGAAATAGTTTTGGGACAATCCCTTATGAGCCACCGGTACAAAGACATTCTTTTCTTCGTCCGACAAGAAGAGGCAGGCTGCCTTTGCATTCATCGTTTCGATGGCGCTCTGAACGATCAGGTTCAGGATCTCCTCTTCCCCCAGAGTAGTTCCCAATGCATTGCTCACATTACAAAATGTCTTGAAATAATCGTTCTTCTCAGTCATGCCGTGCCTCCTTGCACCGTGTGACTCGATCCTACTTCTTTTCGGTAACGGGCTTTCTGCCACTCCCGTGATCGCTCCGTGTATGCGGTTCCAGGCAAGCCTCTTCTCTTACCTGTTCTTTCCGCACTACACCTGGTGTCCGGGAGAGGATCATTGATCTTTTGTCCTGATGTGGCCTTCACCGTGCCTGAGTGTCGCGAAGGGAACTCAATGGCGCCATGCGTCGTCGCTCGCCGGATGCGCCCACTCCGTTCCTTGTTCCGGAGGGAGAGAGAAAGCGTCGTTTTTTCGTATCGGCCCTCAGCCTGCACCGCGAGTTCCGTACCGATTCCTCCCGACAATGTGATGGTGAATGATCGTAATGCCCGTAGAAGTTCAAGAGAGGCATCGTGATTTTGGTGAGGTCCACGCGCTCTCCTCCCATTTCCATCTTGTTGTTGATGAGCAGGTTTTGTTGGTACAGATCCTTGACAAATTGGCGGAACGTTTCTCCGGGAACGTCGGGACTGTCAAAAATCCATTTCTCCATCCGAACGAAGTTCTCGACAAATTTCTTGTTGTCCATGTGTTGGATGAACCCCATGTACTTGTCGATCATCAGCCGGGCCGGATTGAGGAGCAGGAAGCCGAAGTTCATCATGTCCCCCGGTATGTTTCCAAAGGCATCTACCATCCGGTCCACATTCAGGTTTTTCATCCAGATGTGCAGCAATCCCTGATCCGTGTCGAAGTTTGAGGGAGTCACCGTGGTAATGAGGTTTTTCACTTTCTCAGGATGGAGGGCCGCGTAAATAAGAGAAAAGGTACCGCCCATACACACACCCATGAGATTGATCTGCTTCAGACCATGCTTGTTCAGGATAACGTCTATGATGTCATCCATGTAGCCGTTCACATGGTCGTCAATGGTGAGGTATCTGTCTTTGCGGGTGGGATAGCCCCAATCTATCATGTACAGGTCAATTCCCCCCTTTAAGAAGGTCTGCACCACACTCCTCCCGGGCTGCAGATCCAACATGGTTTCTCGATTGATGAGCGCGTAAACCACCAGCAAAGGCGTTTTGATCGCAGCATCGGTAACCGGACGATAATGCTTCAATTTCACCCGATCTTCCTCATACACGATGTCGTACGGCGTGGTAGCAATATCGGTGTCGAGGGGCTCGAGTAATATTTGCGATGCCCTTTCAACCAGCTCTTCGCCTCTTGCAGTATCTTCAGCCAAATTTTCCAGCAAAAGATCTACAGGAATTTTCGATTGATCCATTCGAACACCGCCTTGAATATATTCTCGAGAACTTTCGCAACAATCGGGTTACGTGTCGTCTGGCCGGCTCCGTTGGCGATCTTTGGTTTCCAGCTCCTTTATTCTTTTCTTAAGCAAATAAATCTCTCGATACAGCTCGTCCATATCTTTGTAAGTCGGCAGCGGGAACAATTTCAGGGTATCTTGAAGGATCTCCTCACGGGCAAGGGTATACTCTCCCAGGGCATCGAGAATCTTGGCAAGGGCCCGGTTATACTCAGGTGACTTGAACAGGGTCATGTAGTGGCCTTCCAGTATCTTGATCCATATCCGGTAATAATCCACGGATCTCTGTGGAAGCTCCCCTGACTCTGCCATCTTGTTCAGCTCTTCCCGCATCACGTTGAACGATTTCTCCACGGGAAGATAGAGTATTGAGATGAATTCACCCATCTCCGCTTCAAAGACGTTGAGCTTGTCTGTTACCTCATTCATTCGCTCCTGATAAACTCTCGTCAGTCCCAATTGGGGAATCTTCAGGAACCGTTGGAATTCTTTCTCGTACAGTTCTTTCCAGGCCTTGAAGGCCTCTTGGTCCAGGTTTTCGAAGGTGTACGCCGTGGTGGACTTTCCGATCCTGGACGCCCGTTCCATCCATTCTAACTGAAACTGAAAGACGCAATGCAAGGCAGGTTGGATCATTTTCACCAGGACTGACGGCACGGTGTTGATCCCCTTGAAGAGACCTTCTGTCGCGCCCGGCTCACTCATGACAGCGGCCATCGCCTGCCACGTTTCGAGTGCAGAATCCCACGCATCGAAGGTACGGCCCTTCAGGCCCATTTTCTCTGCGGCATCGGGCCACATTCGGGCCGCGGTCTCCCAGAACTCCGCTGCGTTCTTCATCCAGGCTTCGAGCAATGACTGAGTGTCGGGTCTCGTCTCTTTGGTGTCATTCATTACTCACCTCATCGAGCAAAGCAGCCTGAAATTATGCGGTGGTCTTGCGGTGCGGTAGAGGTAAATCGCCTCTACAGCGCATCTATTCTTGCTATTCGACTGTACAATGTCAAAGGAAAAAAACGCCCGGCAGAGCCACCGGTGCCGTGCACCGACCTGGTCCGGCGTCGCCGCGGGGATGGGGCGACGTGCTCTCACAGGGGGCGGTTCGCGAGTCGGTCCCCACAATCACGATCCGTGAGAAGCGGGTGAGCAGGTTGAAAACGAATCGTTCCACAAGGCAAGGAGGGACCGCCTCGCGGTTTGCCCTTGACTTTTGGGAGGCAGTTGGTCATGTTGTTCCAACATTTGATGGAAACATAAGCTGGAACTCTTTGATGGTCACCCCCCTCGAAAAGGCCCGACGAGATCCTGACTCGATGAAGGGAAGGATCCTCGGCAAGGCTCGCCGCATATTCGGCGAGTATGGCTACCATGGCGCGACCACACGGATGATCGCCGAAGAAGTGGGAATTGACATCTCCACGCTCTATTACCACTGGGGTGAAAAGAGCGATCTGTACGAGTCGGTGATCCTCGATGTCACCGAGGACCTTCGGGAAAAACTCCAGGAAGTGGAAACCATCATTCACGGATTGGTGCTGACTCGTCGGATGGAGATCTCGCTCGACCTCATGACGGACTACCTCTTCGAGCACCCCGAGATATCGAACCTCTTGCTTTTTCGTTATTTTGGAAAGACGCGGGACGAGTCCATTTTCGACTTTTATGTGCCGGAATTCGTTTCGGACATCGCTCGATCCATGGGCTTGTGCAAAAGCAGGGAAAATGTCCCCAATATCGTGCGCATGCGAGTACTGGCTATGATGAACGCTATCCACAACTTCGTCTCCGGTGAAAACTTCTTCCGCAGCATGTTGAAGATCCCGAGGGACGAATACCTCGACATGGTCAAAGAGACGCTCAAATTCATCCTGATACCGGCCTTTGACAGGGGCGGACCGGACGGAGGAACTCCATGACCCTCAATCTCAATAGCATCGGGAAGAAGATCGGTCCTCTGAGCAGGGATTATGACTGGAAGGACGTGATCCTCTATGCGCTGGGCGTGGGAGCGGGTTTTGACGAGCTGGATTACTGCTATGAGAGCAGACTCAAGGTTCTACCCACGTTCTCCATAGCCGCGATTTATGATTTCATTTTCCAGGTCGGTTTGAGCGCGGAGGTCAACACCGCCGGCGTACTCCACGGAGAGCAAGATCTCATCTTCCACAACCCCATACCGACCTCGGGCACGTTCGTCACCGAAGGGGCCATTACCAGCATTTACGACAAAGGTGCGGACAAGGGCGCATTGATTGTGGCCGAGTCCGACACGTACCATTCCGACGGAGAAAAACTCTTCACCAGCATTCTAACGGTTTTCAGTCGGTTGGACGGTGGATTCGGCGGACCGGATTCCCCCAAGGAGCCGGTTGAATTCCCGGAGCGCCCGCCTGATTTCGAGGAAGAGGCCACCCCATCTGCCGATCAGCCTCTTCTGTATCGTATGAGCGGCGACATATTTCCGCTTCACGTAGACCCGGACTTCGCCCGGGCGAGTGGCTTTGAGAAGCCCATCATGCACGGTCTCTGCACTCACGGTTACGCGTGCCGGGCGGTGATCAAGCATCTCTTCCCTGGCGAACCGGAACGGATGGTCCGTTTTCGCAACCGTTTCTCCCGGCACCTCTATCCCGGCGTGCCCATCAAGACGCAAATCTGGAAAGTGGACGAAGGCAAAGCGCTGTTCAGGACGGTGAATGCGCAGACCGGCGAAGTGGCCATCGACCGGGGAATCGTCGAATGGATGAGCCGGGAGGAGTTGGAAAAGAAGTCCAAGGGAGGCTGGCTCCGCTTCGACGGCAAAGTGGCGATCGTCACCGGCGCCGGAGGGGGGCTCGGTCGGGACTACGCCCTTGAGCTGGCGCGACGCGGGGCCCGGGTGGTGGTAAACGATCTCGGAGGAGCAAGAGACGGGTCGGGTGGAGGCTCCGCGGGGCCGGCCGACATGGTCACTGAAGAGATCAAAGCCCTGGGCGGCGAAGCGGTGGCAAGCTATGACTCGGTCTCCACACCCGAAGGCGGCCGGGCCATCGTCAACAAGGCTCTCGAAGCCTTCGGCCGGGTGGACATTCTCATCAATAACGCGGGTATCCTCCGCGATAAGACCCTGGTGAAGATGGAGCCCGATGTGTGGGACGCGGTGCTCTCCGTCCATCTTGACGGAGCGTATAACGTGTCTCGTCCGGCGTTCTTGGCCATGCGGGAGAACGGGTTTGGCCGGATCATTGTTACCACTTCGGCCGCGGGCCTGCACGGCAACTTCGGTCAGAGCAATTATTCCGCGGCAAAGTTGGCGCTGATCGGATTCATGAACACGCTCAAGCTCGAGGGGGAGAAGTACAACATCAAGGTGAATGCCATTGCCCCAATCGCGGCCACCAGACTGACCGAAGGCATCCTGCCGCCCGATCTGATAGAGAAGCTCAAGCCGGAGTTCGTGACCCCGCTCGTGATTTACCTCTGCTCCGAGCAGTGCCCCGTGACCGGCGCCATCTACAACGCGGGCATGGGTTATTACAGCAGAGTTGCCGTGGTTACCGGTGCGGCGGTTATGCCGGCCGAGGGTGGAAAGATTCCTACTCCCGAGCAAGTGGCCGCGAACATGGACCGAATCGTCTCCCTTGAGGAGGCCGAGCAGGCACGAGACGCGACCGCGGCGCTCGGGGCCATGCTCGCTGCGATTTCTTCCCCAGTGCAGGAACGTCCGTCCGAAGCAAGCGGAGGGTTGACCGTGCAAGGCGTGTTCGACCGTATCACCGGAGCCTTTCAACCGGACAAGGCGGCAGGACTCGATGTTGTCTTTCAGTTCCGGATCACGGGTCCGGGCGGTGGTGACTGGTTCGTATCGGTCAAGGATGGGGCATGCGATTCGAAGAAGGGAACCCATGAGAAGCCAACCACGACCATCATGATGTCGGACGAAGATTTCGTGAGCATGATCGGCGGAACACTCAACGCGATGCAGGCCTACACCTCCGGCAAGCTCAGAATAGAAGGCGATCTCTTGAAATCCCAGCTCATCGAGAAGCTGTTCAAGTTCTAACCAGAAGAGGGGAACCAACCATGATCGGCATCGTTTCCTACGGCGGCTACATCCCGCGGCTTCGGCTCGATCGGATGAGCATATTTCAGCACATGGGCTGGTTTGCCCCTGCCATCATCATGGTGGCTCAGGGGGAACGGGCGTTCTGCAACTGGGACGAGGACAGCGTTACCATGGGAGTGGCCGCGGCCCGTGACTGCCTGAAGGGCATGGATAAGAAAACCCTTGATGCCCTCTATCTCTGCTCCACCACACTGCCCTTTTCGGACCGACTCAACGCGGGCATCGTCAAGACAGCCCTGAATACAAGGGATGACATCATCACCCAGGATTTCGCCTCGAGCCTGCGGTCCGGAACAACCGGCTTAATTACGGCTTTGAGCGCGATCGGGCAGGGAGATGTAAAAAGCGCGCTGGTCGTCGCAGCGGACAAGCGCGAGGCCAAGGCGGCATACTTTTATGAGATGTGGTTCGGAGATGGTGCAGCCTCCCTACTTGTGGGGGATGATCATGTCATCGCTGAGTTCAAGGGCTCTTATACGCTGTCCCATGATTTTGTCGACCACTATCGCGGGGATCTGAACAAGTACGACTACATGTGGGAAGAGCGATGGGTACGGGATGAAGGCTATGCCAAGATAATTCCTGATGCGGTGTCCGGGTTGTTCAACAAGCTCTCCATATCGATGGATGACGTGGACAAATTCGTATTCCCCTGTTTCTTCAAGGCCGAGCATCGAAAGATTGCCGCCAAGCTCGGCGCAAGTCCTGAAAAGGTACAGGACAATCTGCATGAAGTCTGCGGAGAAACAGGCGCGGCTCATCCTCTCGTCATGTTCGTCCGTGCATTGGAGCAGTCGAAGCCGGGTGATCGCATACTGCTCGCGGGCTTTGGCCAAGGGTGCGATGTTCTCTACTTCCAGGTCACGGACGCGATACAAAACCTCCCTGCCAGGTCTGGGATCGCCGGGTCTCTTGAACGGAAAAAACGTGTAGACAACTATCCAAAATTCCTCAAATTCAGGGACCTGATCCAGACCGAGATGGGTATTCGTGCAGAATACCCATCACAGACAGCCATGACCGTGCTCTGGCGGAAACGGGACATGTTGCTCGGGATGGTCGGTGGAAAATGCACGAAATGCGGGACCCCGCAGTTTCCCAGAATGGACATATGCGTAAACCCCGACTGTCGAGCAATGCATTCCCAGGAAGCGTACGAGTTCCAAGATGTGCCCGCGACGGTGAAGAGCTACACCGGTGACCTTCTTGCCGTATCCGTGGACCCTCCCGCGATTTACGGCATGGTTCAGTTTGAGGGCGGCGGCCGTTTCATGGCGGACTTCACCGACTGTGAACTTTCCGACGTGCGTGTCGGCCAGCCGGTGGCCCTTTCCTTCAGGAAGCGCTACACCGACAAGGGGAGGGGCTTTACCGGATATTTCTGGAAAGCTGTCCCCTTGCCTGTTGAGGTGCCGGAATCACCCGAGCAGGCGGAGATTCGCTTCGACGGCAAGGTAGCTGTGGTAACCGGCGCGGGCGCGGGACTGGGGCGGAGCTACGCTCTCGAGCTGGCACGCCGCGGGGCCAAGGTGGTGGTGAATGACCTCGGCGGCGCGAGGGACGGTTCAGGCGAGGGATCTCATGGACCTGCCGACAAGGTGGTTGACGAGATCAAGGCTGCCGGCGGGGAAGCGGTTGCGAGTTACGATTCGGTTGCTACCCGGGAAGGTGGCGCGGCAATCGTCGAGAAGGCGATTGATGCCTTCGGGCGAATCGACATCTTGATCAACAACGCGGGAATCCTCCGGGACCGAACGCTCGCCAAGATGGAGCCCGCGGAATGGGAAGCGATTCGCTCGGTGCACCTGAACGGCGCCTATCATGTATCTCGCCCGGCTTTCGTGAAGATGCGGGAACAGGGGTACGGCCGAATCATCGTGACCAGTTCCGCGGCCGGCCTGTACGGCAACTTCGGCCAGGCCAACTATTCCGCGGCCAAGATGGGATTGGTGGGCCTGATGAACACCTTGAAACTTGAGGGTGAGAAATACGACATAAAGGTCAATTGCATCGCGCCGGTGGCTGCAACGAGACTCACCGACGATGTGCTCCCTCCGGACCTCAAGGAGAGGTTGTTACCCGAGTTTGTAGCCCCCATGGTGCTCTACTTTTGCTCGGACCAATGCCGTGAGACAGGCATGATCATTAACGCGGGCATGGGCTGTTACAATCGGGCCGCAGTGGTGAGCGGCCAGGGAGCTGTGGTTGGGGATCGCACCGTACCTCCGACACCGGAGCAGATCCATCATATGTGGGACGAGATCAACGACCTGTCAGCGGCCAAAGAATCGTACAACGCGACAGAGGCCCTTGGAGCCATGCTCGACGCGTTCGCGCCCAAGGAACAGAAGACCGCGGAACGGCCGGAGCTTACGGTGAAAGGCGTTTTCGATTCCATGGCAGATGCTTTTGTTCCTGAAAATGCCTCAGGGGTCGACGTGGTGTTTCAGTACCGGATCTCGGGCGCGGGCGGCGGCGCATGGCATGTCACCGTCAAGGATCAGTCATGCGAGGTGGCCGAGGGTGAGCACGAGAAACCGACGACAACGATACTGATGTCCGATGACGATTTCCTCGCCCTGATCCGTGGAGAGGTCAATGCGATGCAGGCCTTCACCTCGGGGAAACTCAAGATCGAAGGTGACCTGATGAAATCCCAACTCATCGAAAAACTCTTCAAGTTTTGAGCGGTGAGAAATCAGGGCAGGCAGGTACGAGGGTTCTTTCCGGGCCCAATCGGGCGCGCCGTCGGCGCGAAATTTGTGGGAGCGCGATTTGGCCTGCAGGAGGTTTAAGCTATGGCCACAGGGATCAAAGATAAAGTAGCCATCATAGGCATGGGATGCACTCGTTTCGGTGAGCGCTGGGAGGTCGGTGGAGAAGAGCTCATGGTCGAGGCCTTCACCGAATGCCTTGATGACTCAGGCATTGACGCGAAGGAGATTGAAGCCGCGTGGCTGGGAACGTGCCTTGAAGAAGTCAATGTTGGAAAGAGCGGACTCCCGCTTTCCACGACGCTTCGGCTGCCCCTGATTCCGGTGACCCGAGTCGAGAATTTCTGTGCGAGCGGCACGGAGGCCTTCCGGGGAGCCGTGTACGCAGTGGCGTCCGGAGCCTGTGACATTGCCCTTGCTATGGGGGTGGAAAAGCTCAAGGATACCGGATACGGGGGATTGCCCAACCCTGGCTCCAACTGGGGCTCGCTTTCCTGGCTCTGGTGGCCGAATGTTACCGCGCCCGGAGCCTTTGCTCAGCTCGCGAGCGCGTACGCGGCCAAGTACCATGTCCCGGATCAAGAGCTCAAGCGTGCAATCGCGCATGTTTCGGTGAAGAGACATGCCAACGGCGCGCTCAACCCAAAGGCTCATCTGAGAAAAACGCTCACTGAGGAGCAGGTCATTGGGGCGCCGATTATTGCACACCCTCTCGGCCTTTTTGATTGTTGCGGGGTGAGCGACGGCGCGGCCTGCGCGGTCGTTACCACGGTCGAGAATGCCAAGGAGATGGGGATAAAGGACTTCGTGACGGTCAAAGCATTGCAACTCTCCCTGAGCAGCGGGGAAGAGATGGGCTTCAACGATTGGGACGGAGACCATTTTATCACCACGGATCGATGCAGCCGTGCGGCCTACGAGGAAGCGGGAATCAAGAATCCGAGGGAAGAGATCAGCATGATGGAGCTCCACGACTGTTTTTCCATCACTGAGCTGGTGACGTACGAAGATCTCCATATTTCCGAACGGGGCAACGCGGTTCATGATGTTCTGGACGGATTTTACGATCGCGACGGTGGGGGCATACCGGCTCAAGTGGACGGTGGCTTGAAGTGCTTCGGTCATCCTGTTGGCGCTTCAGGTCTCCGCATGCTCTACGAGATGTACCTCCAGCTCCACGGCAGGGCCGGGGAGAGACAGATCGGGGATCCGAGGTACGGGCTTACCCACAACCTGGGCGGCGTTCCGTTCATGAACGTGTGCAGTATAGCGATCATTGGAAAATACCGGTGAGCCGAGCCCGGGTTCTTTTGCATCCTTGCTGGAGTGAGGCGCCATACGGCCCTCAGCAGGAACATTCCAACATGGGAAGTGGACTGGAATCATGGAAATAATTCCGTACGCTGAAGAGCACAGAATTTTTAGGGAAATGTTGCGGAAGTTCTTCGAGAAAGAGGTCATTCCGTACGTGGATGAATGGGAAGAAGCGGGCATTGTGCCCAAGAGCGTCTGGAAAAAGATGGGCGAGCAGGGGTTCCTTTGCATGAATGTGCCTGAAAAGTACGGCGGCATGGAAGCGGATTTCCTCTACTCACTCATTCTCAGTGAGGAGTTGGTGCGAACCAATCACAGCGGATTGGCCGCGCCGCTTCACAGTGACATTGTGGTCCCCTATATTACGTCGTTCGCGTCCGAAGAGCTGAAGGAGAAATACGTTCCCGGTTGCGTTTCCGGAGAGATCGTAACCGCTATCGCCATGACGGAGCCGAATACGGGCAGCGATCTGGCCGCGATCAGAACCACCGCGGTCGATGATGGGGACCACGTGGTCATCAACGGCCAGAAGACATTCATCAGCAACGGCATTAACTGCGATCTGCTCGTGCTCGCGGTCCGTGACCCCAGGGAAGAGAATCCTCACCGGGCAATCGATCTGTACCTCGTTGAGGCGGGAACCCCGGGATTTGACAAAGGCAGAAAGCTCAAGAAGATAGGGTGGCATAGCCAGGACACCGCGGAGCTCTTCTTCAACGATTGCCGCGTGCCGAAAGCCAATCGATTGGGGCAGAAAGGCGCAGGCTTCCTCATGCTCATGGAGAAGCTCCAGCAGGAGCGTCTCATGGTGGTCATCATGGCGGTCGCGGCGGCCGAAAACATGCTGGAGATGACCATCAAGTACTGCAAGGAGAGAACCGCGTTTGGGAGACCGATAGCCAAATTCCAGAACTCGCAGTTCAAGATTGTCGAAATGGCCACGGAGGTCAAACTGGGCCGGACGTTCCTCGATAAATTGGTCATGGATCATGTCCAAGGGAACAATGTGGTGATTGAGGTCTCAATGGCCAAGTACTGGTGCACCGAAATGGCGTCGAGAGTGGCTGACCGGTGCGTCCAGCTCCACGGCGGATATGGCTACTGCGAGGAATATCCGATCGCAAGAGCCTGGCGAGACATCCGCGTCACGCAAATTTTTGCCGGCACCAATGAGATCATGAAGGGAATCGTCGCGAAGTTTATGGGATTGTAGGCGCGCGGGGCACGATACCGTCCGCTTGTTCAGCGGCATACGTATCCGATTGTCAGGCTCGAGGATCGAGCGGAAACCGATCGCACTCGACAGCGTGCTCCATCCTCACCCGTCCAGACCCACCGCCTTGGTCAGACGCAAAAACGCATGACGCGAAATTCCAAGTAAGCGCGCCGCGTCCTGTCTCTTGCCATTCGCGCGCCTGAGGGCCTCTTCGGCAAGCGACCGCTTGACCGCTCCAGCCACATCGTGCACTGACCGATTTCGGGGAAACGACACCGTGATGGACCAATCGCTTTTCTCTTCTTCAATGAGGCTTGGAATGCGGAGCTTTCCCCGGTCACGGGAAACGGTGACCGCGCGTTCGAGGACATTCCGTAGCTCTCTGATGTTGCCGGGCCATTCGTATTCCTGAAGCTGACGGAGGGCTTCCTCGTCCAACTCGGGAACGCGGCCGAGCCCCATCTCCGCGGCAATGTGGGTCAGCATATCCTGGGCCAGGACAGGCATATCTTCGATCCTCGCCCTCAAGGGCGGAATTTCAAGCGTGAAGACGCTGAGCAGAGAAAAGAGATCCTCCCTGAATCGGCCGATCTCGACCTGTCCTCGAAGATCGTCGTGAGTGGCTGACATAATCCTTGTGGCGGCCCTGATTTTCTTGCCTCCGCCCACCCTATGGAGAAACCCCGTGCTCAGAAAGGCGAGGAGCTTGGACTGCAGTCGAGGGGAAAGCTTCCCCACTTCGTTCAGCAAAACGGTGCCGCCCTCGGACAGCTCGAGCAGGCCTCGCTTGGGGGTCTTCGCGCCATCGAACGCACCGGGCTCGTGCCCAAAAAGCTCTGACTCAGCTTTTCTTTCGCTTAACGCGGCGCAATTGAGCACGCGAAAGGGCCCGCTCCCGCGGCGTGACCGCTCGTGAACATATCGGGCCAGATACTCTTTCCCGCTCCCGACTTCGCCAAGGATCAGCAGACTCTCGTCCGCGTTGGCTGCCAGATTGGCCTTGGCAAGGGACGAGCGAGCAGCGGGTGACGGGTTGTCGGTCAGGGCTTGCAGGACACGCACGCCCTCGGCCCGGCGATCGGTGATGTTGCGGGCTATTCCTGAGAGTCCGATAATCTCGCCGGAGTTGTCGAGAAGAGGTCCTCTCGCGTCGAGAAAGGTGATCGGAACTTGATTCACCGTGCGCGTTTGCTCGATCTCCACCGGCTCGCCTCCGAGAACACGAGCATCAAGTTCAGTGAGCTGCCGGCCGATTTCATGTCCGAACAAAGCGCTGTCCGTCTTGCCGATGAGTTGAGACGCGGGTAGCTCGAAGAGCGTCTCCATGGCCGGATTGACATGCGTATACCTGCCTGAGCGGTCTTTGATGTACAGGCAGTCGCGGGCGGTTTCAAAGACGGCTCGGAACTGACTCTCGTGATCTCCTGTGTCCTCTTCCGCGCGCCTGCGCTCGGTAACATCCCGAAGCAACTCCGCGATAAATTCAACGTTCCCGTCAGAACCGAAGATGGGATAAGCCTGGACCTCCACAATTCGTCGTCGGGAATCGTCGTCGGAAATTCTTGACGGTGTAGTCGGTTGCGTCGAGCACGTAGAAGGGGTAGGGCAGGGAATCGAGAGCCATTCGGGAGAACTTGCGCAGAAGATCAGCACCGGCGGACGGCTGAGATTCAAATGGCTCCTCACTTTCCTGCGGCGCTTGTTCAGCTTCGTCTCCGGAAGACAGATCGGAAAACGTTACGACTACACCCTTCCGGGGATTCGACCTGTCGAGAGCGCTCATCCTCACGTAACCGGGGAAGACGGAGCCGTCGCGTCGTTTCAATTGAGCTGACGCGGCCGCATATCCGGCGTCCTCGATGCTTTGGGAGAAGAGTTCTCGCACACGATCGTATTCTTCATCGGACGAGTAGAATTCCCTGGCGTTTGTGCCCATATAGTCCGTATCTGTTCGTTGACGGGGCCCATGTCCCTGGATCGCCTCCGCCTCTCCTCACCTTGAATGGCCAAGCCGAAGAGCCGCACGAGATCCCGGTCCTCTTCTTCGGGAACGAAGTCATCGCCGTACAGGAGAGCCAGGCAGCCGACACCAGTCCCTTCCACGGTAACTGCCTGCCCCACGAAGGTCTGCGCTCCAAGCCGCACCATGTTCGCATCCGTCTCGGCAAAGGTCGTCTGCGGGAGGTCGTTAATGATGACCGGCCGATCACTGCCTCTTCTGATCAATTCATAGCAGACGCGCCCCTCCGGACGGTCCACGGTACTATAACCGCTCGGCGTGTTCCATTGGCCCCAGGTATGGAGCATCCCGCGGTCAAACCGCGTGTACACTGCCCAATCGGCTCCGAGGAGCTCGCCGGAGAGCTCGGTGAGATTTCCGATATTTTCCCTGGGGTCCACCCCGAGCCTCACGAGACACCCGACGAGTCTCTGGAGCCGTCTGCCGGTTTGCTTGATCTGGGCATACCCGCGTCTCGATTCGGACACGCGTCGCTGTAACTTTTCCAATTCGCTCAAGAGTCGCTCTTTCGTCTTGCTGTGTTGACTCATGGTTGGCTCGCCCCTTGTCCGGAGGATGTTGTCAACGATTTCAGCACGATGCACGCCACTCTGCCAGTGGATTCGCATCCTACACAATAGGGACTCCCACGTCAAAGAAAAGAGATTCCAGCGTGAGCCGTGGTTCGCTCCGCAGCGCCCCGCCGCGTGTACCAGGAGCTTTCTGCCTGTACGTACCAGGGAAGTTTGGGCTTGACTCGTCAAGGATAGCGACTATGATGAGCGTGAGCGAAGGGATAACGGGCCATCAGAGCACATTGCGGCAAAGGCCGGCAAACCCGGGGGATGAGGTCGATCAATGAACATTTTTGTGGGTAATTTGAATTACGCCTCAACTGAGGATGTCGTTCGCGCATTCTTC
>JARRRG010000009.1:0-12304 GCA_037380965.1 Deltaproteobacteria bacterium | reverse complement strand
GTTTGATCACTCAGGGAGACGTGAAACGATACCTCGATCTGGACCGCGCGGGACTGAAGAAAATCATCAATGAATGGAATTCCGGGGATGAGGGGAACTGCACCTGTCGCCTGGCACGCAACCCCTTTGCAGAGGATAACCTCTAGCCTCCCCTCCTTGAGACGCCCGCTCCCCCTCGACCCGCGCGGGAATCGATGTACGCGATGACCGGCTCCTCTCTCCCAAGAGCCCGGCCGCGCGTTCTATCCCCCGTGGGGACCTCTAAGCACGCGCGCGCGTCAGCAAGATCTCACGTCTTCGGCATTACGCTTTGCGGATGAGAACCCGGGCGATGACCATGCCGTCTCGTTCGTCAACGCGGGCTTCCAGTTCACCGGGCATTGCATCTTCGAGTTGCCTGGCCGCATCGTTATGGAACTCGAGGCTTGCACGGCCCCGTGAATCGACCCTTCCCGCGTCAATCTCCTTCAGGTCGAATCGCAAGCCTGTGCCCATCGCCTTGAGCGCGGCCTCCTTGAGACACCACATGCGTGTAAGCTCCAGCCAGCGCCGGTCACCCTCGCCTGCAGCCCGGATTTCATTGTCCGTAAAGTAGTCATTGACCCAGGAATCGGTACGGACTTCGACCGCCTCGACGTCAACCCCCAGACCCTGGAACATGTTTGAAGCGGTCGCGGCAGCTATGGCCAACCCGTTCGAATGTGACAGGGATACCTGGCCGACGGCTCCGTCGGGCCGCCCGGCAAGCATTGCCATTGGCCTGCCCTGATCGTCGCTGACGATCTCTATGGCGTTGCTCGTGGGAGCGTCTTTGCCGGAGGCAGCCATCAGCCGTTGAACGGTGTTCTTCAGGGCCACGCGTCCCGTTATCCATTCTTGAGCCCGTTTGGGGATGGTGAGCCGCGCGTACTCCTGAGCCTCATTCGCGGTCAGGGTGTCCCTCAGGAAGTCCTCGGGCCCTGTTTCCAATTTGGCGGAGATCTCTTTCACTGTCACGATCTCCTCAAAGACCCTCCCCGGGAACCCCCCGCTTCGTGACAGCTCGACCAGCTCCACATTTTTCAGCGAGAGGACGACGGTGCCCCGGTCGTCCGTAACCACACCGTCAAACTTCATGACCGTCCGATCTTCCGCACTTTCGTGGAGATCTTCCGCTACCATGATCAGCTCACCCTCGCGGGGAACCGCGTCGATGCGGTGAATGACCGCACGCCCGACGCCGGTGGGGAGCGCCATTATGCCCCTCGCCTCCACTCCGAACGCGGCCGCGGCCTGGAAGACAGCCTCCATCACGGCAGGGATTTCGTCATCGAACATGACGCCGCGCTGACCGGTATCCTGATAGCGGAAGCGAACGGCTCTTCCGTGTCCCTCTACCACGACATGGTCGAGGAATCTGAAAGCGGGTCCATGAAAAAACTCCGCGTACAGATCGCCTTCGCTGATCCGCACCGACCTGTTCCAGTCCTCGACATGTTCCATAGGGCTTGGGCTCCCGGACTCCGGGACGAGCCGACATTCATGATGAATCCGCGGGGAGCCGATCTTTCGGCCCTGCTTGTCCACGAACCAGGAAAAGATTCTCGCTGAATAGCCGTGCGTACGGTCAGACGGACCGGAATCACGCACAATCTCGATTTCCGCTTCAAACGGTTCGTCCCTGAATATCTTGAGGGGACTGAGGAATCGCACGTCTTCGATCGCGGCCGTTCTCGCCTCCGGATAGACCAGCGCGGTCGCGGACCTCATGATCTCTATTCCACCCACACCCGGCAGGACCGCGGCGCCGTCGATCCGGTGGTCATCGAGCAACGGATGAGACGGATCGAGCATGATCCCGGCCCGGAGATATTCTCCCGGTACGAGGGCGCGTATTCGCGCGCGCTGACCGGCAAAAACCGCTTCCTGTTGCTCAGCGTCTCCCGGAACTTCGAACGCGTCCGGACTGAAGGGGCCAAGCCGCCCAGCCGCGACAACCTCGCACGGCCCGGATGACCGTCCCAGCTCAGACACGAACAGCTCAACACCTTTCCCCGGTGGTACGAAGTCAATGCCCGCCTCCTCGAGGAAGGTTTGCACGCTGCCTCTGGTCGCCATACCGATCTCGGACCAGGGGGCCCAATCGATTATGGATGCCTTTGCGTCGAATTCTCTGTCAGCCCGACGGAGCAAATGGGCCAGGCCGTCATTCGCAGCAGCATAATCCGCCTGGGCCATGTTACCGAAGCGTCCGGATACGCTGCCGAATCCTACCATTCGACGAGGGGGTAAACCGTGGCGCTGGAAAGACTCGAGGAGATTCAGCATTCCCTGGACCTTTACTTCAACCACCGCCATCATCTGTTCCAGGTTCTTACCCTTGAGCGCACGGCTTACGTCTATACCTGCCGCGTGGCAGACGAGATCCACCCGACCGCACAGGTCACCGACCTCTTTCACCACATGATCCACCTGCTCCGGATTACGGATGTCAACCGAGCGGTAAATCACCTCGGATCCCGCGGCTCGCAGGTCCCGGATCGTACGGAATGCCTCGGCTTCCCCTTGCAGGCGCGCAAGCTCCCTGTCCACCATAACGGGTGTCGGAGGAGTACCCTCCCGCTTCATACGCTCAATTATCTTCTTTTTCTCATTGGTCCACTGTTCGGGTCCGAAATCGGCAAACTGTTCCGAACGGCTCGAAAGCGTGGTCAGGTCGAGAATGACGAACGTGAGTGGTTGTTGTTTGGCGAGCTGTTTCAAACATGCCGCGGTAATACCTCTTGCACCGCCGCTGGCAAGCACCACATCCTCCGGCCGGATTGAGGATTCTTCCGCGTCCGTCGCACGCGGCACCAGCCGAACCGCTCTCAAGGTACCATCCTCGCCTACCGCGGTTTCGACGGGGAGGGTTTCCTTGAGGCAGCCCTCGACGATCCGGGCCTTCTCTCCAACGTCCATCTGCGGGTGAACATCAAGCAGTCGTACCCGGGTGTCGGGATACTCGCGGGCAAACGCTTTTGTCCCACCGGCAACCGAGCCCGCGACGTGGCTGTACCTCCCGGGGTTGTCGAATCCGAATGCCCCATCCTCGGAAATCATTGTCACAAGGAAGGACGGGCCCTGCTCAAAGGTAGTCGCGGCTGCAAGATAGAGCTCGAAGGTGCGGCGCAGGGCATGATCCGCGTCTCCCATGGGAAACAGATTGATTATCCCAATCCGTTTTCCGCCGGCATCCTCGGGAATTACCGGCGCGTCAATCTTCCGTATCGCGTGGTGGCCTGCCGACAGGAGTACTCTCTCGACCTCTTCCACCAGGTCGGTGGGGCCTCCCGCTATGATCACTTCATCCGCTTCCGGTGGAGGCAACGTTCGCGGTTGCGACAACGGGATCAGCTTTGCCTCAAACAGGCGAATCCCTTCTTCCGGAACGGGAGCTCTGCGGTCGGGTACCTTTTCGCCCACCGGCATAGCCGCTTGTGAGGCAGTTTCCCGTTGCTTGTCGTTCACGAAGAGGATGATATGCCTGATGGTAGGAAAGTCCGCGATCTTCAGACCCTCTATCCTCGGAATTCCGAATGTCTCCCTGACCTCGGAGATGAATTCGGCCTGTTTCACCGTGTCGATGCCGAGGTCCGCCTCCAGATCGAGGTCCGTGTCAAGCATGTCGGCCGGGTAACCGGTTTTCTGCGACAGCAGGTCGAGGATCTTGGCTTCGATCTCCTGCACCTCCCCTGCGGATTCGGAGGAAGCCGTCTCCGGGGTTGGTTCACCGCGGGACGATGCTTCGATCGCGGTGGCTCGTTTCGTGTGCTGGAGCACAAATTCAATGATGTGCTCGATGGTGGGAAAATCCGCAATCTTTAATCCGTCAATACGAGGGATATCGAACTTTTCCCTCACCTCGGAGATGAACTCAGCTTGTTTGACGGTATCGATGCCAAGATCCGCTTCCAGGTCGAGCTGCGTGTCGAGCATCTCCGCGGGATAGCCGGTTTTGTCCGCGAGCAGCTCGAGGATCTTTTCCCGCGCGTCCTCCTTCAACGGCGAGGCCGGGGCTGAGGTACGAGCTTGACGTTGCGGCACCTCGCTCGCGGCTTGATCTCCCTGACCCAGGGCAGCGGCCTCACCCGCGGGTCGCTCCGACACTCGGAGGGTTCGCTGTTCCACGTAGATCACGGGATCGACATACCCGGTGATCTGCTTCAACCAGTTTCGGTGTTGGAAGAGATCGGTGACGCGATTGGTTTCGCGACTGATGCTCTTGTACAACGCCATCACGATTTGGGAACCGAAGCCCGCGGCCAACCTCAGAACATAGTTTGCCTCGCATGGGCCTCCACGGCTCAGGTTGAGATCCGCGAACTCGGGATCGGGCTGCTTCAAGTTTGCGATGGGTGGCAGGACGCCCTTTTGCAAGCAGCGCATGGCCACCACGTCTTCCACGCCCGCTCCCATGGTATGTCCGGTATAACCTTTCGTGTTGGCTATGGGGATCGATCGAGCTTTGTCGCCGAACGTCTTCCGCAGCGCGGTCATCTCGGCAGCCGCGCTCCCTCCCCGCTTCGGAGAGTACGTCTCGTGGGACATGAAGAAGAGATCACCGGCCAGATCGTTCCGGTCTCTACCGGCCTGTTCCTCCCATTTTGCCATCATTTTGTCCATCAGAGACGCGATGTGCTCTACATCCAGGCGAGTGCCGTGAAACGCACTGTTTGCGACTATGCCTGTCTCTACGGAGACGATCGCCTCCATTCCCCGTTCCTCGACGAGGTGCTGCTTTTCCAGAACCATTCCCACCGCTGCCGAGCCCAAAATGAGGCCGTTGCGACGGTCATCGAATGGCAGCGCGGCCTCGTTCAGGTTGCCGTTGGTCGTGGCCGCGCCCATGGCGAGGAAGCCCGAGCCGACCCACGGGAGAAGCGCCCGGCCGGCTGCGTCATCCGCGGCCACCACCAGTACCCGGTTGGCCTGACCGGTTCGGATCCAATCCCGTGCCATGAGCACAGCCTGCGTGGTGCTTGCGCACGCGGCATCAAGATGGGTGTTGGGACCCTGAGCCTTGATGAATTGGGCGAGCTGCCCTGACGCGAGGGTCATTATCCTGAGGAGGAAGTTTCTATTGAAGGTATAGAGCTCGTCAGAGCCTTCCGGCGTGAGCCGGCTGAATTCTTCCGAGAACCACCGGGTGAGCGCGTCCCGTTCCTTTTCGTCACTGATGCGAGCCACAATACCGGTGTAGAACTCGATGAGCCGCTTCTTGGCTCCGGAATCATACCGGCTCGCGGTTTCACGGGTAACCTCGTCCACGAGTGATGCGAGCCCGGGAAAGGCTGATGCGAAGATCACACCGGTCTCTGCACGCAGGGGCTCAGGCAGGGCCCATGAATCGGGCAACGTGTGGCCGGTGCTGGTGGTCCGCGTTCTCCGCTCGAGGGGAATGCCCGCGTCCCGAAGTGCCTCGATACCCGCAGCCAGTGCCAGCCGGCCGGTGACATCCAGTGAAGAGGCGAGTCTCTCATCGAGACCGTACTCTTCGACCATGCCCTCCTCGGTGAAAAAACCGGCCAACTTGATGACACCCGAAACATCATCGACCCTTTGTAGCTCCGCTTCGCCTGAAGGCCCCTTAAAGAGGCGCTCGATGTTCTTTTCCACCATACGATGGAGTCTCTCGTCAGGTACTTTCTTGATGAAATTCCGGCCCATGATCAGATCGTCGAGGTTTTCCAGTTCGAAGGGCAGGCGCACATCACTGGGCAGCCCGGCCGACAAGCCGCTCACCACGACCGGCTGGAAGTCCATGCCTTCGGATGTCACCTGCCGTATCGTCCGTTCCATGGGGAGAATATTCTTGGCGAAGGATCGAAAACCGGACTTTATGAGGTCACGGATAGGTTCACCCTGAAGTTCGAGGAATCGGGAGAATTCCTTTTGAGCGGCTATCTCTCGCAGTTCTGCGTCGAGAAGGTCTTCAAGTGGATGGGGAGCACTCGGCCGCGCAGCTGCTGCGGGATCGGGAACCGGCGCGGGGGGTTTGGCAACAATCCGCAAAGCGGGTCGCTCTCTGCGCTCTGAGATGGTCTGCCCCTTTTCAGGGCCGTCCCAGTTCACCGCCACCCCTTCAGCCGCGAGAACCGCCAGCGCTTCCTGAAGTTGGAGAACGCCGCCCTTTCTGGGATGATTCGTAGGCAGGGCCAGGACATCATCCGGCAATGTGTCCAGGGCCAGGTTGGTCATGACCCTCTTGGGACCGCATTCGACGAACACCCGGATCCCCTCGCTGTAGAACCGTCGCAGCGATTTCACCCACTCGACGGGCGCGGCAAACTGCTTGCCCAGCAGGTCCCGAATCCGTTCCGGAGCCGCGGGGCCGATAGGGTAGAAGTCGCCGGTTACATTAGCGATCACCGGTACGGAAGGCGGATTGACCGTCAACCGTTCGAGCGTCTTCATGAACGGTTCTCGGGCAGGCGCCACGACACCTGAATGAAATGCCGCGGAGACCGGAAGAAGGACCCCCTCGAGACCCCGTGCCTTGAACAAAGCGGCCACGGCTTTGACTGCCGCGGTCTCACCGGAGATCACGGTCTGCGAGGGTGAATTCTTGTTGGCAGCCACCACATAGCCATCGACCTCACCGAGCACCTCTTCAACCACGCGCGCATCCGCGGGGATACTCATCATCAGGCCGGGATCCGCGATGCTCACTCGGGCCATCTCCCGGCCTCGAACAGCCACAGCCTCCAGACCGTCACGAAAGGAAAAGACCCCGGCTGCCACACACGCCGCGTACTCGCCGAGGGAATGACCCGCGCAGGCCACCGGATGCACGCCGAACTGCCCAAGGAGGCGGAAAATAGCTGTGTTGGCCGCAAGGATCATCGGCTGAAGGAGCTGGGTATCCTTCATCGCGTCACCCTCGGCCTCGGTCTTCCCAGCGAATTCCGGTGTCGCGGGAAATATCGTCTCGGTGACCGGTGGACAACCGAGTTGCTCGAGAATCTCGTCGGCTTCGGCCAGCGTTTCAGCCACCACCGGGTAACGTTCCGCGAGATCCCGTAACATGAAGGGATACTGAGAGCCCTGGCCGGGGAAGAGAAAGGCCACCCCGTGCCGGCCCTTTTCCCGGTCTCCCCGGGCAAGATGGATTCCCCGGGTCGCCAGGAATGCCTGCTTCTCGGGGTCCGCGACGGCTTCATTGATTAAGGAGAGCTTCTTTTTCGCCTCCTCCGCGTCTTGAGCCGCGAAGCCATAGCGAATTCCCCTTTCTGATGCGTCCTCGCGACATCGGGCTGCCAGGAGCGAGAAATCTTCCGCGGTCAGATCCTGGAGCACCGATGCGATAGTTGCCGCGATCCTCTCCGTATCCTCGCCTCCGACGATCCAGGCCTCTCCGCGAACATTCATGTCCGGTGGGCACGGCCAGGGCGGGGCAACGAAGGTAACAACGTCCCGGGCCGGCTGCCGACTCGAGATGAGATGCAGGCCGGGAACGTGCTCCTGCAGAATGATGTGGAAATTGGTTCCCCCGAAACCGAACGCGCTCACCGCGACTCTTCGGGGATGCTCCTTCGAGGATCTCCAGGGCTGCTCCTTTGTGACGAGGAAGACGGGAGAGCTTTCCCAGTCTATGCATGGGTTGGGTTTCTTTACGTTCGCGGTGGGGGGGAGCTTCCTATGGTATAGGCTGAGAAGGGCCTTTATCATCCCTGCTGCGCCGGACGCGGCTTTAAGGTGCCCGATCTGGGACTTCACCGAGCCGATTCCCACGGCGCCTTTTTTCAGACCGGCTCCCCTGAAAAATTCGTCCAGTACGATCAGTTCCGTTTTGTCCCCTACCGCGGTCGAAGTCCCGTGGGCTTCAACGAGCCCGATCGAAGAGGGCGAGATCCCGGAGGAATCAAAGCAAGCCCGGATCGCTCTTTCCTGCCCCCGGGCATTCGGCGCGGTGATCCCCTTGCCTCGACCGTCCGACGAGGAGCCGACCGCCACGATGGTCCCGTAGATCCTGTCACCGTCGCGCTCAGCGTCGGAAAGCCTTTTGAGGACAAGCATCCCCGCTCCCTCTCCCATGACGAATCCGTTGGCCGATTCGTCAAAGGGGCGACTGCCGTCAGGTGAAAGCGCGCCGATTTTGCAGAACTTCACAAAGGAAGAGGGATGCATTGCAGCATCCACACCCCCGGTAACGGCATAATCGACGGTCCCCGCGCGCAGCGCGGCCATCGCGTTCATCACTGCGGCCATTGAAGAAGCGCACGCCGCGTCAACAGTGAAATTGGGCCCAACGAGATTGAATACATTGGCCACTCGGCCGGAAATCACGTTGGCCAGCTCCCCGGGGAGCGAATCCTCGGTAATGTCGGGCAAGCCTGACAAGAAGACGGTCCTGAATTCCTCGATCATGGCCTCCCGTGTTTCGGGAGCGATGTTGGCCGACCGGAATGCTCGATCAAGACAGGAGAGGGTGCGTGGCAGGCTCACCCTTTCCGCATACCGGTCCGTGGTCTCCCCGCCCATGCTGTTGCCTATGATGATGCCCACCGTTTGATCCTTCAGGTCCTCGGGGCGAAGTCCCGCGTCCTCGAGCGCGGCGGCCACACAGGTAACCGCAAGCTGCTGGGTACGGTCCATCTTTGAAGCAACTGCGGGCGGAATGCGATATTTCAGCGGATCAAACCCGATGTCCTCCACAAAGCCGCCTATGCGGCTGTACGTCTTGTCCGGTTTCTCCGGGTCCGGATCGTAGTAGAAGTCAGGATTGTCCCACCGACCCTCGGGAACTTCCACGATCCCACTCCGGCCCGTCACAATCTGGTCCCAGAACGTCGCCGGAGAGTCGGACCCGGGCAGACGCAGTCCTATGCCCACCACCGCGATGGGTTCCTGGTCCTGCGCTTTTACGGGCCGGTCTTTTCGTTCGAGTCTCTCCGCTCCTTGAGCTTGAATCTCCCCTCCACGCGCGAGACGGTTCTCGAAAATCCGACGCCCGGTCTCCGTGATTTCTCTATGAAGCGCTTCCACAGTAGTCGCTGTCTCGAGGAGTGAGGCGGCCTGCCCCATCAAGTAGAGTCCTCGCTCCGACTGCTCTTCGGGTGGGAGATCGCAGAACGAAGGAACCGCGCAGTCCGCTGTCGTCGGATCAATCGCGCATCCCTTTGACGCAAGCCGGAGGGCCCCCAGGTTGTCCTTTTCGTAAAGCTCTTTCCGCTCACGCAAAGGAATTCCGTCTTTGATGCGCTCACGCTCGAGCTCGATCAATCGCTCGGCCATGGGAGACGCTGCAGTTCGAGCCCTCGTATTGACCGTCCGACCGATAACCACCGTCTTTCTGCTGTGCAGGGTCAGGGTTTGATAGGTCGGTGTGACCGCAGCCGTGGAGACTGCCTCCCCAGTGGTGAGATACGCGGTACCCATCTGGAGACCCACATTCAGACCCTTGGACGCAAGATCCCCCACCATTCCCGCTGCGAACGCGGCGGCCCGGCCTGTAGCGATCCCTCCTGCAAGGAGCACGGTCACCTCATGCAGTGAAAGCCCGTTCCTCGAAGCGGTATCGAGCTCATGCAGGCTCGCTTCCCAGAGATCCAGGCTTCCCAGGGAGCCGATATGCCCGCCCGCTTCCGATCCCTCAAGCACGAAATGCCTCAGGCCCTCTTTGAGAGCTTCAGCCAGCATGGATGGGGAGGGAGAGTGGAGGTAGCATACCGTTCCCATCTCTTCAATCCGACGGGCAAGCTGAGCACTCCCCGCGGCCAGAATCGCAAAAGGAGGGGGATCGTCCTTCATGATCTCGAGGTGGGCCTCGTAACAGTCGCGGTTCACCTCCAGTCCGATGAGGCCGACGCCGAATCTGCCGCCGGTCTTTTCTCTGGCGTCTTTGATCGCGTCCCGGGCTATGCCTTCGGGCATGTTGCCCATCGCGAGGAACGGAAGAGCCCCTCCCGCGGCCACTGCGGCAAGGAAATCCGCATTGTCGCTCACATGGGCCATCGGGCCCTGCACGATCGGAAACGGGGTACCGTGGGACTGACACACTCGAGACTGCTCATGAAAGGGCCATTCGCTCCGGGCCTCGATGATTCTCGGGCCCAGCGCGTCCACAACGGCTTCAGCGGTTCCATACGCGTCCGCGAGCCTCTGGGCGGTGATGATGCTCTCTGAAATGGGAATGAGAGCGTCGTCCGAATCCGGCGAACCCTTCCCCCGGACACGCAATGCACCGGCAATCCGTTCACGAAAAGAGGAAAAATTGTCCGGTGTGAGGGATTCCTCCTGTTGCCGAAATTCCCGGACCATTCTGGTGCCGATTCTGGAGTACACGCGGCAGGGCGTTGCCATAGCCTCTCCCAGCGTCACGGTGGCCGGCGCACCGAGGGAGCCGAGAAATGCTTTGAGATCGGAATCGAGACGGGAATCGGAAGTGAGGAGCAAATGAACGTCCAGCACCACTCCTGCCGCGCCCGCGGACACAACGCCCGGGGCTGTATGCCAGCCTATGCCACCCTGAACAAAAAGTGGAATTCCGGAAACCCCGAGAATTTCCTGGAGCAGCACCAGGCTGCTCGTCTCACTCACCCACCCGGGCCCCTCATTGCCCCGGGCAACGAGAGCGGCGGCTCCTGCTCTTTCAGCTTCCTCGGCCTCCCGCGCGGACCCCACCTCAACAAGAACCGGAACGGAGAGTCCATAAAGCGCGCCCGGCTCGAGTGAGCAAACCTCCCGGATATCCTCGAGAGGAATGAGCGCGAGCGTGATCCCGGCCCGGGCATCGAGATCGCCCAGCTCTTTCAAGGAGATCCTGACCCCGTGGGGAACGTCGGGGGCAACCTGAACATCTGCCCGACCCGCGGTGACATGATCGACGATTCCCAGGCCTCCTCCCCGAGAGACGGCCTCTATCAGACCCGAATCTCTGTGGAAGGGAGGATTTACGTACAGTACAGGCGTCTTCAATTCAAACGGCAGCGACTGTTTCATGAAATTACCTTCAGGGGGTTGGTTTGCTCGGCCCGATCAGGAGGAACGGCAAAACCATAAAAGAGGACCTCTTTGACTGTCTCGACTTCGGCCATAAGTGAACCTTCACCGCCGTCGTGCAGCCATTTCTGGATCACTCCGTTGAGGAATCCAACAATCCCGAAAAAGACCGTGAAATAATTCATCTGCTTCAGATGCCCATTGCGTGAGGCTTTCCAACAAGCCCGCTTGAGACCGGGAAAAGCCAGGATCAGGACATTGATAAACTTTTCCGAGAATTCTCGACCGAAATCTTTCTGCTCCTGAACGATTACCTTGAAGAACGCGGAGTTCTTTTCAAAAAAGCCGAGATAGATCTTGATCACGCTCTCCAGAATCTGCAGAACGTCCGCGTCCCGTGTGACCTCCCTCTTGGCGAGCTCGACAAATTCGCTCATCGTGTCCTCTTTCAGAGCGTTGAAGAGCTCCTCCTTGGTCTTGAAATACCGATACACGGTCCCTTTCGCGATACCCGCCCGCTCGGCTATGGAATCGATCGTAGCTTGATGAAAACCGTTCTCCGAGAACTCGTCGAGCGCGGCCCTGAGTATTCGAGCCCGCGCGTCCCTCTGACTCCTGCGCCTGGGCCGCTCAGCATCAGGAGACCGGCGCAGCGTCTGGAAGAGGAGATCCTCGACCAGTTCCTGCCGGGAAACACCCGCTTCGACCGCGGCTTCCAGGACGCTCCGGTAGAAGTCCCGCATCAGGGTTGCAGAGTAAATGGGCGACCGCATGAGGACCTGGGAGGCCCTGTCCACGAACTGGAGGGCGAATTCCTCGCGATTTCTTCTCCCCTGCGGTAGCTTTTTCAGCTCTGCCTTGAGAATGTGGATAAGGTCGGGAACTGCGAAGGTATCCTTGTGCACCTTTGTCTGTGAGATGACCTTCTGGATTTGCTTGATGACCGCGGCCTTCATGGGGGTCTCCGAAAAACAGAATGGTCAGTCAAGGCAAAATGACTGACCGGTTAGTCATATATTTCTATTACCCAACCGGACCGCTCACTGTCAAGAAGATTCTCGACCCCGCCATTGCCTCTCTCGATCCTCTCCAACTCCCCCCTACGGGGCCGAGTACGTCAGTCCGGGCTTCGAGGAGAGCTGACAACCATGAAGCGGCTCGCGGCCCTGCGCTCCTCTCACGTCAATGGAGCGGTCTGATGACTCGATCGTCCGGTATGGCAAATCTGTTGGGAAGGAGGAGAGTCCTCGCGGGAATGACTCGCACGCCGCGCAAGATTGCGCATGGGACGGAGCTCTTTGCTAGTCGATTTTTTTCTTGAACAGGAGAGCGGAGAGCAGGA
>JARRRG010000008.1:0-12309 GCA_037380965.1 Deltaproteobacteria bacterium | reverse complement strand
GTTCACCCGAGGGTCGGTCCATGCCAATCCGAGCCGATCCAGACAGTAGAGGCACTGAACCGCGAACGCCTCATTCATTTCTATGATGTCGAGGTCGTCCCTGGTCAGACCGGCTTTTGCCAGAGCCTTCTCTGTCGCGGGCACGGGCGCGATTCCCATGATCGTGGGATCGACTCCGGCCACCCCCGTTGCGACCCAGCGCATCTTTGGCTCGATACCGAGCTCGGACGCCATGTTCTCGCTCATGAGAATTGCCGCGGACGCTCCGTCGTTCAGCCCCGACGCGTTCCCCGCGGACACGTTGCCGTTCTCTTTGAAGGGAGTTCTGAGCTTGCTCAATGCTTCGATGGTGGTTCCGGGTCTCGGGTGCTGGTCCCTGTTTGCGACGGTCACGGATTCGTCGGCCGTTTCCACGGATACGGGTACGAGCATCGGATCAATCTTGCCCGCGTTGATGGCTTCTTCGGCCTTTCTCTGGGACTCACACGCGTACCGGTCGGCCAGTTCTCTCGTGAATTCCGGAAACCGCTCGTGGATATTTTCAGCGGTCATGCCCATGTTGAATGCCGAAGGCCCGCCAAGCGCGTCTTCCGCCCTCGGATGGAGATCACGCATAAAGCCCATAGGGAGGTGCCCCATGTGCTCAACTCCTCCGCCAATGATGCAGTCTGCCATTCCCGCCGCGATGCAGGTGACACCGAACCCGATCGCGGTAAGGCCGCCCGCGCACATCCTGTCAACGGAACATCCGGGGACTTCATATCCCATGCCAGCGAGCATGGTTACCACCCGTCCGAGTGTCCCGCCTTGCTCCTTGATCTGGGCGGTGACCCCCCAAATGTTGTCGTCGATGAGATCGGGGGTCACCTGAGGATTTCGCTCGAGGAGGCTCCTAATTACCGCAACCGCGAGATCCTCGGCCCTCGTATTCCAGAAGATCCCTTTTTCCCCGGCCCTCCCGAAGGGTGTTCGTACTGCATCAACCACCACTACTTCGTGCAATTCTCTCGCCATAACGGTCATGCTCCTCCTGAATCCTCGACCCGCAATTCACCGTGCCGTACGGTTTGAGGTTTCCTTGCTCCTGCAATCGATCCGGTTCGGCAGGGCTCATCGGTCCTTGTCCCCGGTTCCGCGGACCTTGACTCCATATGGAGCGTTCATGCCTTTTCATGCCGCTTCAAGAGATCTCTCGCGATGACAATTCGTTGAATCTCGCTCGTCCCTTCGAAGATGCGATACAAGCGCAGATCGCGGAAGTACATTTGTATGGGCATTTCCTCCATATATCCCATGCCGCCGAAAATCTGGACCGCTCGATCCGCGATCCGGCACCCCATTTCCGAGGAGAAAAGCTTCACCATAGAGGCTTCCCGGGTCGTGTTTCGACCCTGATCCCTCAGCCAGGCCGCGTGGTAGAGCATCTGGCGGGCAGCGTATATCTCGGTGGCCATATCCGCGAGCATGGCCTGGATCATCTGAAACTGACCGAGAGTCTTGCCGAACTGGACCCTCTGATTCGCGTACTCGACACAGAGGTCCAGGAGCTTTTGGGACGCGCCGACCGCGGCCGCCCCAATGGTCAGCCGTCCCTTGTCGAGGATTCTCATTGCCGTCTTGAAGCCCTGGCCGATCATCGCGTCGCCCCCGATGACGTTCTCTTTCGGGACGATGCAGTTGTCAAAAATCAACTCGCAGGTGTTTGAACCTCTGAATCCCAGCTTCTTGTCCACGGATCCCACGGAGAACCCGGGATAGTGCTTTTCCACGAGAAAGGCCGTGATCCCTCCCCTGGCCGCTTTCTCCTTGTCCGTTACCGCCATGACCGTAATCAAGTCTGCAATGTCCCCGTTCGTGATGAAGTGTTTCCGACCGTTGAGCGCCCAGTGATCGCCGTCCAACTTCGCGTCGGTCTTGATATTGGCTGCATCGGAGCCCGCTTCCGGCTCGGTGAGCGCGAACGCGGACGTCCATTGTCCACTTGCGATTCTGGGAAGGTACGTACGCTTCTGCTCTTCAGTGCCGTCGATTACAATCCCCAACGTGACAATGCCGTTACTCGTGGAAATCCTCGTGCGAAACGCAGCGTTGGTTTTGGCAAGCTCTTCATAGACGAGGACCTCACCCAGCGTGCTCAAACCGAGCCCCCCGTATTGCTGGGGGGTGGAGAGCCCGAAGAGACCGAGCTCTCTCATCGTGTCCACCACTTCTTCCGGGATGCGGTATTCTTCCTCCACCTGGCGGGAAATCGGCTCGAGGTCCTTTTCGACGAATCTTCGGACGGTTTCCTGCATTATTCTCAGATCTTCAGGGATGGCAAAATCCATCGTGGGAACTCCTGATTTCAGCTTTGTTACGCGCGGCGATGGCAGCCGGTCGCGGTTTCGAGAGGAGGCGCGCGGTTACACTGGGCGGTTTCCCTGCTTCCTGTTGGGACGCGGACTGACTCGATTTCCCAGGGTTCTTCCCAATCTCAGGGCGTTGATGATGATCTCTCTCGTTTTCCTCGGATCTATGATATCGTCGAAGAATCCCCACCTCAGGTTTGCCGCGGTCTTGATGGGGTCGACGTATTCCTCGAAGTACTCTTTCTTCTTCTGCTCGGCGAAGGCCAATCGCTCCTCCGTTGTGGGCAGCTCCTTGATCTGACGGTCATAGATAATGGCCACAGCCCCATCCGCGCCCATTGGGGCGTACTCTCCGGTGGGCCAGACGTACACGAAATCGGCTGCCTGCGGCTTGGCGCAAAAGATGGGAAGCGTCCCTCCGTAAGCCTTTCGCACGAGCACACATACCCGCGGTATGGTCGCGCAGTTCGTGGTGTGCAGGAGCTTGGTGGCGTGTCTGATGACGCCGCTTCTTTCCCAATCGTCTCCAACGGTGATCGCGGGTGTGTCTACTAAGTAAACCATGGGGATATTGAAGCAATCACAAAAGGTTATGAATCTGGAGACCTTGTCGCATGAATCAGGTTCCAGGCACCCCGCTATGTACGCGGGGTTGCCCGCGTACACGCCGCATGCGTATCCGTCAAATCGACAAAAGCCGACGATTGCGCTCTTTGCATAGCCTTCCATGATCTCAAGGAACTCTCCGTTGTCTACGACAAGCGATATGACGTCGTGCATGTCGTACGTCCTTCTCGGATCTTCGGGAAGGATATCGAGCAACTTCTCTTCTCTGCGTCGCGGATCATCGCCCGTGTCGACTCGCGGCGGCCGATCTTCCCAATGTGACGGTAAGTAGCTCAGGAGCCGTTTCGTGTACTCTATTGCTTCCCGGTCATCATCGGCCGCGTAATGGCAGCTCCCGCTGAACTTCATATGATAGTCGGCTCCGCCGATGGCGGTTATATCCTCGCGGGTAAGGGCCGCGGTCGCTCTGGGTCCTCCCAGCCACATGTTGGTCCCCTGGCTCCTCGTCATGATAATGAAGTCCGTCAGGAGGGGCGAATATGCCTGTCCGGCTGCACATCCGCCGCATACCACGGTGATTTGCGGAATCACGCCGGAATAGTTGCTCTGCAGCCAGAAGGTCTCGAAGTAGCCTTTGAGACAGGGTGCGGCTTCCTGAAGCCGTGCTCCGGAAGAATCTATGAACCCGACGATCGGCACTCTTGCGGCCGCGGCCAACTTGGTGATGTCGGCTATCTTGATCTGGTGACCCTCGCCGCTGGAACCGGCGAGCACCGAATAGTCGGTGGCGTACGCGCAGACCCTTCTTCCGTTTACCAGACCGAATCCTCCTACGACTCCATCTGCAGGAGTGTAATACTCTTGCATGCCCATGCCCTTGATCTGGCTTTCCCCAAAGATGCCGTGCTCAACGAAGGTATCCTTGTCGAAGAAGGTATTGATTCGCTCCCGCGCGCTGAGGTTGCCCCTCTCCTTGAGCTTCTTCAGGAGCTTTTCGCTTCCCATCTCTTTTATCTTGGAGCGCTTGCGCTCTACCGCTTCGAGCCTTGTCCTGACGCTTTCAACATAGGGCCTGAAGGAGATACCCCTGCCTCTCTCCTTGCTTGCCTTTTTCCCGGCCTGTGCACTCTCTCTCGTAGGCTCTCCGGACGGCCTGCTTTTCTTGTCGTCGATCTCTGGCACGTCGTTCCTCCTTCTATTGCCACGGACTTCGCGCGAGCGTGCTCGTTCCGTTACCGAATGTGAGTCAAGATCCCATCCGGACCGTGCTCTTCATTGAACGTTTATCGAGAAACCGCTCCACGAAGCGTGTATCGATCATACCTGAAATGAATTCCTCATCCTGGAACAGATCCTGATGAAAAGGGACAGTCACCTTGATTCCTTCTACGTGGAACCCGGAGAGGGCTCGCTGCATTCTTCGGATCGCTATGGCACGGTCCTTGCCCCACACAACGAGCTTGCAGATGAGAGAGTCGTAAAAGGGGGGCACTTCATAGCCCTCGTAGATATGTGTGTCCAGCCTCACCCCCGGACCGCTCGGGAGGACAAGACGGGTTATCGTCCCAGGGTACGGACTGAAGTTGTCATCGGGGTCTTCTGCATTGATGCGGCATTCGATGGACCAACCATTACAGACGATGTCACCCTGAGTGAACCCAAGCCTCTCGCCCGCGGCGACGCGAATCTGCTCGCGCACCAGGTCCGTTCCGGTGACCATTTCCGTCACGGGATGCTCAACCTGGATGCGGGAGTTCAGCTCCATGAAGTAGAAGTTCTTGTTCTCGTCAACGAGGAACTCGACGGTTCCCGCGTTTACGTAACCCGTGGCCCGTGCCACCTTGATGGCCGTCTCACCCATTCGAGCCCGGAGCTCCGGATCGACAAAGGGGGAGGGTGATTCTTCGATCAGTTTTTGATACCTCTTCTGGATGCTGCATTCCCTCTCACCCAGGTGCACAAAATTCCCCTGCCTGTCACCGATTATCTGGATTTCGATGTGCCGGGGCCTTTCGAGAAATTTTTCGAGGTACACATCAGGATTGCCGAACGCGGCCCCGGCTTCTGCCGACGCGATACGCAAGCCTTCCTCGAGGCCCGATTCGTCGCGCACAATTCTGATCCCTCTCCCGCCTCCACCGCCGGCCGCTTTGATCATAACGGGATACCCGATCTCCCGTGCCGGCTCGAGACTTTCCGCGAGTGAGCCGATGACCTGCCGGCTTCCCGGAATGACGGGAACGCCAAGTTTGCGCACTTCTTCGCGAGCGGCAGATTTGTCACCGGCTCTGGCGATGGTTTCCGATGAGGGACCGATGAAGACGAGGCCGCTCTCACGGCAGGCTCGTGCGAACGATTCGCTCTCGGCCAGGAAACCGTAGCCGGGATGGACGGCCTCGGCATTGGTCTGCCTCGCAGCCGCGATGATGATCTCGTGATTGAGGTAGCTCCTTTTGCTCAGCGGTTTGCCGATGTTCACCGATTCGTCCGCGTGCTTCACGTGAAGACTCTCCGCGTCCGCGTCCGAAAAGACCGCGACGCTCGAGATCCCCATCTCTTTGCAGGCTCGAATGATGCGCAGGGCTATTTCACCCCTGTTCGCTATGAGTATTCTGTCGAACATGTGGTGCCGATCCTCTGCCTTCGGGCATTTACTCAAAACGCCCAACGCTCCCGCACCGTCTCCGCGATGCTCGGGCACTTCACCCGGGCATGGACAAGGAGTCGACAGGCGCTTGGCATTCTTGAAGTCGCGGATCAGTCGAGCTCCAGCTCCATGAGCTCCTGGTTCCTGGTAACCGGGTCCTCATCTTCCAAAAATATTTGCGATATCGCTCCTGCATACTCTGTCCGGAGCTCGGTGAAAACCTTCATCGATTCAATGATGCACAGCACGTCCCCGGCAGAAACCCTCTGCCCCACTTGAACAAATGGTGGGGAGTCCGGCGAGGGGCTCGTGTAGAACGTTCCGCTCAGGGGCGCGGTGATTTTGACCAGCCTACCGCTCATCAGATTCGGCCTCCAAATAGTCACTCCATCTGGCTTCCCTCTTCTCGAGAAAAGCCCTCGTACCTTCTATGGAATCGGGGGTGTTGGTCACAATGACAGCCATATCCCTCAGATAGCTCACGGCCTTGTCGTATTCCATATCCGCACAGTTATGAAACGCCTCCAGGCCCAGCCTCAGGATCTCACTGCTTCTCGATTTGAGGGTGTCGCACAAGCTCATCACTGCATCCCGAAGCTCCTCGCGAGGCACGGCTCTTGTCACCATGCCAATTTTCTCCGCCTCGCGCCCGTCGATCGGCTCACCCATGCAGATAAATTCCAGGCCCTTTTTTCTCCCGACCGTTCGGAACAGGATCGCCATCACCATCATGGGCCAGACCCCGACCTTTATCTCGGGACACGCGAGCAAAGCATCCTCGCTGGCAATGCTGAACGTCGGTAGCATGGCCAGACCGCACCCGCCGCCCATGGCGTAGCCGTTGATCATCGCAATGGACGGCTTGGGCACGGAGTTGAACACGCGACAGATTCTCGCGTACGCTTCGAGGTGGTTCTTGCTCTCGAGCACGGAACCGTGCTCGAACTCGTCGAGGCTGGCGCCCGCGCAAAAGGCTTTGTCGCCGCTTCCCGTAATTACGATCACCTTCACCCGCGGGTCCTCGCCGGCCTGACGAACAAAATCGACAAACTGCCCCATGATCCGGTAACTGAGTCTGTTTGCCTTTTCCGGCTCGTTAAGGGTGATCCAGGCCACCCGGTCTTCGACTCGGTAGAGGACCGCGTCTCCCATCCTAGCACCCGTACCTTTCGAGGATAGCCTTTGAGGCTTCCCTGGCCTCTTGCACCAGACGGTCATCCGCGTCGAGGGTCATCCTGAGGACCGCGGTGCACATCGATTTGCCCGTCTGGTCGAATCTCAGGGTGCAGGTCGCACCACCTCCGAGTGACCGCCGGAGCACGAGCTCAATGCTGTCGATGTTGGGCATGTGATAGACTTCCACGTCGCCTTTGACCATTCCCTTGAAGTGCCCCTTGACCCGTTCCGGAGTAAGCTCTTTGATCAGAAACTCGTATATGGACCGCGTCATGGCCATAACCCCTACGTTGCACACATCTCCCTTGTCTCCCGACCTGGCGAACGCCAAATCCTTCAGCATCACCTGTGGCATTACGCTTTCACCTCCAATAGCCGGCTTTCAGTTCTCACCGCGTCTCTCGGAACCAGGGAGGGCCACAGGGCAATGACGCCCCGAACGTTCATGGGGGCACCAAAGCTGGCCCCGATGGGTCCCATGGTCCACAGGTGGGTGGCTTCCCGCCGGATAACTTCGGCTTCCTCCCGGGTCTTTGCTTTGCCCGCGATCCTGAGGCCGACTTCGTTGTAATCCCGGTCGTCCAGAGGAGCGACCTCGTCGTGAAGCATATTCACGCCGACGTAATCAATACGAAGCTCGTCGAACCGAACTCCGAGCACTTTGAATCGCTCCCTGATCCATTTCTCAGCCCACTGAGCTTTCTCGAGGGCATTGGGCCACGGAAAAAAGGCCAATCCCTCCCCAATGTAGCCGTCCCTGAACCCGATGCAGACCTTGAGGGTATCCGGCCGTTCTTTGCCGGACATGTTGGTTACCTTGACCCGGTTCCTGCCCACTTCCTCGAGGCGAAGCGAGGTGAAATCGGCAATCCCGTCGGGCATCAGGTAGTTGTGCGGATCCCGGACCTCATACAGCAGATGTTCTTTCACCGTCCACTGGTTGACGATACCCCCGCTCTCCGGGGTCTTGGTGATAACCGCGTCTCCGTTTTCGTACACTTCCGCGATGGGATACCCGATCTCCCATGGCCTCTCGGAGACGCGCCACATGTTGGACATGCCGCCGGTAACACACGCCGCGCATTCAATGATATGCCCCACCGTCACCGCGGCCGCGATGCGCTCGGTATATTCGGGCGTGAAATTCCAACCGAATTCGTGCATGAGCGGACCGACAAAGAGCGCGTTGTCCGAGACTCTGCCGGTGATGATCAAATCCGCACCGTTCTTCAACTCTTCGATAATCAGATCCGCTCCGATGTACGCGTTGGCCGCCACGATGCGGTCTTCTATCCTGTCGATATCCTCTTCGCCGGTATCCAGATTCTTGAATTTCCAACCTTCGTTCCTGATTTCTTTGAGATACGGAAGGATGTCATCGCCTGAGACGACCCCAATCTTGACATCGCCGATCTTCAGATCCCTGATAATCTTCTCGACCTCCACGGCCGCTTGCTCGGGGTTCGCGCCTCCCGCGTTCGTCAGCACCTTGATTCCCTTTGGCACGGCCACCGGCAGCATCTTTTTCATCCAGGGGATTATGTCGGGAATGTAGCCACCGCTCGGATTCTTCGACTTCATGCGATTCAGCAGAGCCATGGTCAGCTCTGCGAGATGATCGAATCCTATATAGTGAACGTCACTGCGGTCGGCCATCTCGACAGCCGGTTCCAGCAGATCTCCCCAGTAGGCCGAGCCCGATCCGATATTCACTTGTTTCATTCTGCGCTCCTTCCTGTTCCGTCATATATCTCGGTCACCGAGGCCTCTCCCTGCCCATTTAAGCGGCCGCGGAAACGGCACGGGGACCCGGTCCCGGAACACATCGCCATGCCATCGATCGAGTCGAGCCCTGCGTGTTATGCGCATGCCCGATCAAAGAATCCGGGCTTGAATCTTTCCACGAACGATCTCGCGGTATCCGCGGAAATGTCTGTCCTTGTCTCCTCGGACACGGGAAGCATGCGGACATGTTCATAGATCTCTTCCGGACTATTCATGGCAACGGGATAGTCCGAGCCCACCATCAGCCGCGTACTGTGCCGCTCGATATCTTTCAAAGGGTAATTGAAGAACACTCTATAGGTCTCGGTGCCCGATTCCTCGACCAAAAAGCCGTCAAAAATATTCTCTCCGTTGGTTGGCTCCCGGTAACCGGAAAAGACGTTCGTGCCGTCCAAATAGACGTTCTCGTATCGTTCCAGGAGGTCGAAGGCCCTGTCGATGTGCGGATAGAACATGTGCGCGATCACCACGACAAGGCCTGGATATCTCTTGAGAAACACTTCCATTTCTTCGGGTGCGAGCCGTGCGCCGTACAGACGATCGAAGCCGGTGTGAAAGACAACCGGTCGACGCAAGACTTCCAACGTGCGATATACTTCATCCATGCGCTCATCCAGGATGCTGAATCCCTGGACGAACGGATGGAATTTCAGTCCTATTAAATCCAGATCGATGATGGCCGTCCGTACGATCTCCTCCTTGTTCTCGTTCTCAGGATGAATCGAGCCGAAACTGACAGCTTTCGGAACCCTTCTGGATAGCTCGTGATTGAATCCGTTGAGGAATTCGGTTTCGTCGGGACTCAGAGGATAGACATAGTTGAAAAACGACGAAACCCCACAATTCTCCAGTTTCTTCAGGATGTCGGATTCATCCACGGTCTCCTGAACGTCAAGCGACGGAATGTGTCTCTTGAGCCATCGGACGGCTTTCACGCTGCGGTACCGAGGAAAAATATGGATGTGAGCGTCTATCATCGTGAATGCGCTTCCCTTAGTAACCTCTGGGCAACCCCATCTCCAGTGCGACGAAATTTTTTGTCATCTCGTTCGTGATCGGTGCCACGAGAAAGAGCTCAGCGTCCCTGAAAAACCGTTGCATGTCGTATTCCATCATGTACCCGTATCCACCGAGAATCCGCATGCCGGCCAAGGCGACGCTGAATCCCGCTTCCGATGCCGCCAGCTTGGCCATGGCCGTCTCTTTGGCGCATTTTCTGCCCTGCGATTGGAGCCATGCCGCTTTGTACGTGAGCAGGCGGGCCATTTCCAGGTCGGTGGCGGATTCAACGAGGTAGTTCTGAATGCTTTGAAACGCCCCGATGGGCTTTGAGAAGGCTTCCCGTTGCTGAGCATAGTTGAACGCGTGATCGAACGCGGCCTGGCCGATGCCCAGAGACACGGCTGCAAGGGCTACCCGCTCGTTGTTCAGGGTATTGGTGAGCTGATACCAGCCCCGATGTTCTGCTCCCATGAGATTCTCTATCGGCACCTCCACATCGGTGAAGAAGATCTCGTTGCTGCCGGTAGCTCGAATCCCGAGCTTCTTCAGTGGACGTATCTCGATGCCGGGGCTCTTGGTGTCTATGATGAGCACCGATATGCCTTCGGACCTCTTTCTCGAGTCCGTATCGGTCCTGACCACGGTGATGAGATAGTCCGCAACGTGTGCACCGGTAATGAAGGTTTTCTGCCCGTTTACGACATAGTGCGTGTCTTTTTTCACTGCCGTGCTGCGAAGGCTTCCCAGGATGTCGGTTCCTCCCCCTGGTTCCGTGAGGGCCAAAGAGAACATCAGATCACCGGAAATGAGCTTTGGGAGCAATGTTTGCTTCTGCTGCTCCGTCCCGAAATACTCCAGGGATTTTCCCCCGAAACAGGTGGAGAGAAAGTATGTCAAGCCGATAGCAGCGGAAGCCTTGCTCAACTCCTCTATAATGATCACTTCATCAATGGTGTTTCCGTCCAGTCCGCCGTATTTTGCGGGAAAGGGGAGCCCCATGAAGCCCAGTTCCGCCATTTTGCGGTAGAGCTCATGCGGGAAAATTTCATCTTCGTCGATCTGCCGTGCGAATTCGCTTGAGCACTCCCTCGCGACGAATTTTCTCAGCGTGTCCACGAGCATTCGGCGTTCTTCGTTCAGATCAAAATCCATTCGCCACACCCCGATCTGATTTCTCGGTTCCCGGCCAGGCGCTCAACCCAGCCACCTTTTCCGTCTCTTATAATGCTTCACTTCCCGGTAGCTCTTCCGCTGGCCCAACTCTCCCAGTCCCATGTAGAATTCCTTGACATCCTCATTCTGCATGAGCTTCTCAGCGGTATCGTCGAGCACCACGCGACCGTTCTCCATAACGTACCCGTACGTTGCGATGGTGAGAGCGACCCGAACATTCTGTTCGACAACGAGGATCGAAGTGCCGGACTCCTCGTTGAATCGCTTCATGATCTCGAATATCTCTTCGACCAGAATGGGCGACAGCCCGAGGGACGCCTCGTCGAGGAGCATGAGTCCGGGCTTGGCCATCATGGCCCTTCCCACAACAAGCATCTGCTGCTCACCTCCGGAAAGGTACCCGCTTACGCGTTTCTTCAGCTCCCGGAGTCGCGGAAAGTAGTCGTAAACCATCGCGATATCCTGATGGATTTCCGCCATGCTCGGGCGCATATTCGCGCCCACGAGCAGGTTCTCCTCGACGGTGAGATGCTCGAATATCGCCCTGCCTTCCTTGACCTGGATGATACCCAGGCGAGCGGTCTTTTCGGGGTCCTGATTCTCGATGTTCTCGCCATTCCATTGGATGGAACCGCTCGTGACACGCCCCAATTCGGTTTCCAGCAGGCCGGAGATTGCCTTGAGGGTAGTGGACTTGCCCGCGCCGTTTCCGCCGAGGAGCGCGACAATAGCGCCTTTCGGCACCTCGAGGGACACTCCCTTGAGGACCTGAATCACATCGCTGTAAATCACCTCGATGTTGTTTATGACGAGCAAGTCACAGCCTCCCATTGGGCCGGGGAAGCAGCAGCGCGGCTTCCCCGGAAGTGGTCGACGCTCCGCCGATGCTCATTTCTTCTTTGTGGCCTCTGCCTTTTTGGAGGCCTTTCCCACGATCCACGGGGCCATTTTCAGAAACTCCGGCGGTTCCGGCAGCCAGCCGCTGGCAGGGACGATTTCGCCCTTCTTGACCGTATAGACTCGCACCTCATGCCAGCCATGGCGATCGCCGCCCGCGTACCCGGAAAAGGATCTGCTCAGTCCCCAATTCCATGCGGGCATATTGGCCGTCACCTCGGCTACCTGTTCTCCCGTGACAGGAAAGCCGTACTTCTTGATCGCCAACTCGAGCGCGTGCTGCATCAGGTACTGGTGCATCCAGCCCTGAAAGTAGTTCACATCGTAGTAGCGGTTGCCGCGATACTTCTCCATGCAGTCATGCACTTTCTGGACCACGGGATTGGACGGCTTGTCATCCGCTTTTGCCACGTACCAATGCCAAACGCCGTAGGTTCCATTGGCCGCGTCGCCGGCAAGTTGCACATATTTGTCACTGAGACACCAGAGGGTTGCCATGAGGCCGGTCTTTGGCGTCACATGAAGTCGTTTCGCGTCCTTGGCCAGCATTGCGTATTGACCGGCAAGGGCCTGGAGGTAGATCAGATCGGCTCCTTCGCTCTTGAACCTCATGAGCTGCGGGGTGAAATCCTTACACTTGACCGGAAAGAAGATAGTTGGCAGCACTTCCACGCCAAGGACGTCTTTCAGATACTTGTACACCGCGTCTATGTG